>CAMFLD010000382.1 GCA_945957245.1 uncultured Flavobacterium sp.
CAGGAAGCCATTAATAGGATATAAAATACCTGCCGCAACCGGAATGCCAATTACATTATAGATAAATGCCCAAAACAGATTTTGCTTAATAGTGGCTACGGTTTGTTTTGACAGCCGGATAGCCTGTGGTATCTTGGTAAGGTCTGATGATATAATCGTCATTTTGGCAACGTCCATTGCAATATCGGAGCCTTTGCCCATTGCGATGCTTACATCTGCTGTTGCCAAAGCCGTACTGTCATTGATGCCGTCCCCAACCATTGCAACGGTTTTGCCTTGCTGTTGCAGTTCTTTCACAAAGTCTGCTTTATGCTGCGGCAATACTTCAGCTTTGTAATGTTTGATACCTGTCTGCCCGGCAATGGCTTTGGCAGTAGCTTCGTTATCTCCTGTCAGCATATATAGGTCAATGCCCATATCCTGCATTTCCGTGATAGCCTGTACCGATGTTTCTTTTATTTCATCTGAAATTGCAATAACGGAAAGGGCTTGTTTGCTGTTTGCAAACCAAATAACGGTTTTGGATAACTTACTCCATTCATCGGCTTGCTGTTGCAGTTTTTCGGGAATATTGATATTATTTTCTGCCAATAGTTTTTTATTCCCTACAAAATAGGTTTCACTATTGTGGTTGGCTTTTGCTCCTTTACCTGTGATACTGTCAAAACCGGACAATGCAGTTGCAGCCACGCCGTCCAAATGTTTTACTACGGCTTCGGCTAAAGGGTGTTCTGATTGCTTTTCGATGCTTAGTAAAATGCTTTTACACGTATCGTCATTGTTCAGCCATTCGATGCCTGTAACCTGTGGTCTGCCCTCGGTAATGGTTCCGGTCTTATCCAGGACAATAGCGTTTACTTTCTTAGCCAATTCAAGGCTTTCCGCATCTTTTATCAGGATGCCTTTTTCAGCACCTCTACCCACTCCAACCATTATTGCCGTAGGCGTAGCCAATCCCAAAGCACAGGGACACGCAATAACCAAGACTGTAACGGCTGCCAGTAATCCTTGTACTACTCCGTTATTGCCACCTAAAACAAACCATAGGATAAATGTAAAGATGGCAATACCGATTACAGTTGGTACAAAAATTCCTGCAATCTTATCTACCAATTTCTGCACGGGTGCTTTACTGCCCTGCGCATCCTGCACCATTTTGATGATGTGGGCGAGCATTGTTTCCTTACCCACTTTTACGGCTCTGAATTGGAAACTTCCTTTTTGGTTAATGGTTCCTGCAAATACTTTTTCGTTTTCTTTCTTCAATACAGGTACGGGTTCACCACTTAACATACTTTCATCCACGTAGGAACTGCCGGAAATAACCATACCGTCCACCGCAATTTTTTCACCCGGCTTCACAAGGATAATATCGCCTGCGATTACTTCTTCAATAGGGGTTTGCTTTTCCGTTCCGTTTGCTTGCACTACGATAACTGTTTTGGGTTGTAATCCCATTAGTTTTTTAATTGCTGAAGATGTATTGCCTTTGGCTTTTTCTTCCAACAGTTTCCCTAAAAGAATGAATGCAATAATGACGGCTGCCGCTTCAAAATAAACGTGGGCGTGTAAACCTCTTTGATGCCAAAAATCTGCAAACAACATATTGAACACACTGAACACATAAGCGATACCTGTACTCAATGCTACCAACGTATCCATATTGGCGGAGCGATGCTTTGCCTGCTTCCACGCATTGATAAAGAAGCCCCTGCCTAACCACAATACAACAGGTGTAGAGAATGCCCACATAATCAGGTTTGCATAAGGCATATCCATAAAGAACATTCCTATTACTACGACAGGTAAGGACAGTATAATTGCCCAAATGGTTTTGGTCTTTAATTGTTTGAATTTCTTCTCGTGGATAGCTTCGAGTGTTTCCTGCTGTTTGGTTTCATCTTCAATTAGTAAATCATAACCAACTCCTTGTACCGCTTTTTGCAGTTTTTCAGCATTGGTTATATCAGACAGGTATTCAACGGTAAGATTTCCCGTTGCGAAGTTTACGGAAGCATTCACAACGCCCTCCTGATGCTGTACGATACTTTCGGCACTTCCCGCACAAGCCGCACAGGTCATTCCCAAAACAGGGAATGTCTGCATAATGGTATTTTTATCTTTTACTGCCATATCTCGATTGTTTTTTTAACAATGCAAATTTGGCAATAATATGAATGGCGGCTATTGTGGAATTTTGGAAATGGCTTGTAAAATTTACTTATACTTCGTCCAAAGGCTTTCTTCTGTCTTCACGTATCTGCTTAAAATGGCTCGGTGTCAGCCCAGTTACTTTTTTGAATTGGTTGCTTAAATAAGCTACACTCGAATAGTTTAGGCGATAAGCGATTTCACTCAAAGACAATTCATCATAAACTAATAGTTCTTTTACCTTTTCTATCTTTTGAGCAATAAAATATTTTTCAATGGTCGTACCCTCTACTTCCGAAAAAAGATTTGATAAATAGTTATAGTCATGATGAAGTTTATCACTTAATACATCCGACAGGGTGGTCTTGTTGTCATTTTCCTGATAATGTACCACCTCAATGATTACATTCTTTATTTTTTCAATAATACGGCTTTTCTTATCATCAATAATTTCAAACCCTAAAGGAATTAGAACTTTAGCCAAAATTGCTTTTTCTTCGGGTGTAGGTTCTTTGCCAAGCATAACCTCTCCAAGTTTGATGTCTTTTACATCCAAACCTATTTTGTCCAATTCATTTTGCACCACCAAAATACAGCGGTTGCAAACCATGTTTTTAATATAAAGTGTACTCATAAGAATGTCCGTTAATATCTTTTTACTATCTACCGAATACACAAATTTAAAATCTTTTTTCCCCATCTAATATTCAAAGCAGCGTTTGACCGATTTCAACGCTTTTACAGGTTGCTTCTACCGTATCTAATTTTGCATGGGCATGTCCCTTCGGGCCGGTTCATTCCAGGGTACGTTTCACTTCCGTCACTCTTTCATCGTGACCACCTCGTTCCTCGCCGCCTTACATCCCCCTCATGCTTCATGGTTAACGCTGTTATCAAGGCTAAATTGGCTAAGACTGCCATCCAGCCTGGCTATGGCATTTTCCAACGAAACGGGTAAAAAGGCAGCTAAGGTAGTTACGCCTTCGTTACTACGAGCGCATAATACTGCGCTACGCTTGCACCCTTCGGGACTTATAGCTCTTCGTGCCTCCGTCTCCACTCTGTCGCTGCTTTCTTTTTTCCCGTTTTTTCTTTTGGAAAAATGCTTTTAGGGCAGGCGGGTGAAAAAAAAGTAAACAAAATGGTTTCACAATTAAAATTAAAAATCATGAACATCATTGGCAGATTAACGAGGGACGCACAAATCAGCAC
>CAMFLD010000383.1 GCA_945957245.1 uncultured Flavobacterium sp.
GCCAATCTGCTTTCCATCAAGGTAAATTCCAAAACAGAAGGAAGCATCAATCGTGGTTTGAACTTCTTCAATAGTTCTGCCTGCAGCCCAATAAATATCCTTTAAAAAGTTTTGTATAAAGGGTACATCAAGCTTACTTTTATCTGTAGAAACGGTAATCATCTATTTATTTTAATTTCTAAATTTTAAATGCTCTTAATTTATGATTGAATACAAAATTGGTTTGCTTGGCGAGGCATCGTTTTCAAAAGAAGCTATCTGCAAATTGAGCATATAACTCCCGTCTTTAATGCTATCTTCTACAAAAATCATTTCGGTAATCGTACAATTCAACCGGGCATCAGTATTAAGGTTATCAACATCTTTTACATTCCAAAAAGCTTTGTGTGACAATAGTTTTCCTTCATCATTTTCCCGGTCAACGCTGGGTAAATCAATCAATAGATGTTGAATTCCGCTTTCACGAATAAAGACAGCCGCTTCTTCCAAAAGATACGGCGGATTGGTATTTGAATAGTTTTTATGCTTTTTGTTTTCCAAATTCGGAAGCGTTCGGATGATGAGGGCTTCAGGGCTTTTCCCAATTAAAGCTGCTTCAATCTGGGCTTTGGTAATTACCAAATCCTCATCGATTTCACTTGGTTCTATAGAAATCAGTTCTGCTAAAAAGAAAAATTGTTTAAGGATTTGATTAACACTGTAAAATTCCCGTGTGATATGTCCAAGGCATTCTGTGTGTGTTCCGTGTCCGTGTGGATTAAAGAAAATATTATTGAAATTCGTTGAACTTCCTTCCGATACTTTCCCTACCCAATCTCCAAAACGAACAGGTTCGATTACCGGTTTTTCAATATACCAGGCAATGGGGTTCGCTTCCGTATTGCTTAATGGAATGGAGATATCAATAGGCTTTGACAAGTCTATTTCATATGTATTGTTGATTAGTGCTTTCAATGAAAATGAATTTATTCCAAATTTAGCAAAAATAAATCGGAAGCTATTCCGTCGCTCAAAAACTTCCCATTTTTAGTGGTCCTCAAAACATCATCATCCAGAAACAGCAAATGGTCTTCAATGTACTTTTCCGCCTGATGGTTCAGGTAGTCCAAATATTTTTTGCCAAATTCCTTTGTAATCCGGTCAAGTGAAATTCCCCAAATGGTTCGCAGACCGGTCATTACATATTCATTGTAACGGTCTGTCAAGGTCAGTGTTTCTGCCTCAGAGGGCAATTTTCCTTCTGCCAATGCTTTCAGGTAAAGGGAATTATTTGAAATATTCCAGCTTCTTGAAACTCCATCATAACTATGGGCAGACGGACCAATTCCGATGTATTTTTTTCCAAGCCAATAACTTGAATTGTTTTTGGAGAAATAACCTTCTTTTCCAAAATTAGATAACTCATAATGAATAAATCCGTTTTCTTCCAGCTGATCTACCAATAAATGAAAATGTTCCTGCGCCACTTCATCATCGGGCATTGGAATGATTCCTTTTTTGATAAACTTGTCTAATGCTGTTTTAGGCTCAACCGTCAAAGCATAACTCGAAATATGCGGTATATTATACTCCAGCGCTTTAGCTATATTCTGCAGCCATTTTTCATTACTCATTCCCGGTACGCCATAAATCAGGTCTATCGAAATATTATCGAAATATTGTGTTGCAATTTCAAGACATTTTTTAGCTTCAGTCGAGTTATGAGCACGATTCATCAGCTTTAAATCCTCTTCAAAAAAGGATTGGATTCCGACGCTCAGTCGGTTTACTTTATTTTTCGATAATTCGATTATCCGTTCTTCTGACAAATCATCCGGATTGGCTTCAACTGTGATTTCGGGGTTTTCAGTCACAGTATAATGTCGGTATACTTCATCAATCAGAAGTCTCAAATCGGCAATATCCAATATAGATGGCGTTCCGCCGCCAAAGTAAATGGTTTCGACTCTATCATTTTTAAATTCCTCTTTACGCAATCGGATTTCTTTAACCAAAGCCAAAACCATTTCATCTTTCTTCTTCAACGAGGTGGAAAAATGGAAGTCACAGTAATGGCAAGCCTGCTTACAGAAAGGGATATGGATGTAGATGCCGCTCATTGATTTGAAAATTAATCAATTTGGAAATTTGAAATGATAATCTTCAAATCCACAAACCTTCAAATTATTTAATTCTATCTTCATTTTGCTTTACAAAAGCGTCCCATTTTTTCTTGCTATTAGTATGGATTATAATTTAATCTGAATTTTCCGTTTTGAACCTGAATCACATCAGACGCATTATTTGGATTTACTGCGGTAAATGAATATGTCCCATCAAAAAAATATTGGTTCTTGATTAAAACTTGTACCATTCCGGTACAGTTGTAGTTTATATAAGATGAAGTATTTAAATCATATTTTTCTATCTTAATTTTATTTATCTGTGTTGACGACGTAAAATTATAATTTACCGCAGTGGTATTATATTTATCAAATGTTAATGTCATCCTATAATCATCATCCCTAAGGCAATGTATATTGACCTCATAAGCAAACCCTGTATTATCTCCCTGTGTTTGAAATCTGTTCGTGGACCGCCAAAATTGACCGTTAATATCTGCTTCATTTGTAAGACCTGAAACAGGAGGAACCAAATCGGCTACAGGTAAATCAAAACTTCCGCTTACAAATTTAGACTCAGAGCTCAAATCTTCTGGATTGGTAAATATATATCCTGAAAATGAGCCTTTAACCTGCATGTTTATAGCATCAAAACTTTCAAGTGCAAACGTTAGATAATGAGAAGAGTAGTTTCTATGCGAATAAAAATACTTATCGGGCTGACCTGGAGTTTGTTGTTTATATATTATTTTACCAAAGCGCCCATTCTCATCAAATGAAACTTGATATGAAGGACCAATATTACTAATAACATTCTCCCCGCCAATAGTTATCATATGTTCTTTTCTGAAAGCATAAGTATCTTCTGAGGCATGGAACTTTTCTACATCATTGACAAAAAAACTAAGTGTTCGATTGTGAATAAACTCTGTTGGCGTACTACCACTGTTATTGCTACAACCTGCAAGGCATAGTCCTATAAAAACAACTAAATAATTAATGTTTTTCATATCTTTTATTTAAAAATGTTGATAGGAACGGAATGTACCATTAGTGACGTGAATAACATCTGTGGGATTTAATGGATTGACTGCCGTGAATGAACAGGTCCCAATAAATGAATAATTGTTTCCTCCATGAAACTCCCTATACGAATATTCAACCTGACCGCTCACATTATAATCTGTCTCTTATACACATCTCCGAGCCCACGAGACCGAGGCTGATC
>CAMFLD010000384.1 GCA_945957245.1 uncultured Flavobacterium sp.
GCCATTAGTTGTGTATTGCAATCTCACTGTGTTGGCACTCGTATTAGAAAACCTTTGATCCCAAGTAAGCGTAATGTTTTGGTACCCAACAGTACTAACACTAAACTGTGTCCCATTAGACTCATTCGAAGAACCGGGCGCAAAAGGCTCAAGTGCCCAGGCTCCCAATGCAGAACCGTTTTGTGTGCCACAGCCGGTTCCTGCCATTCCAGTTCTTTGGTATGCTCCGGTACTACCTATAGTTCCTCCACCATTATTGATTATGGTTGCCGTACCCGAACCAATATTGGGCGTAGGACTCGTATCAGCGCCGGTAAAAGGTTCAAAATTCCACGATGCAATTTGGGATGAAGCCGAAAGGGAACAAAAAAAGATTGTTATTCCAGCAATGATCTTTAAAAAAGAGAAGTATTTTTTTATTTTCATAACATTTACTGTTAAAATAAATATTCAGATATCCTTGATTATTAGTGTAGGCAAAATGCCTTTTTAAACCCTATTAAATTCCAATGCAAAATTATTACTATGCCTTGCAAATGACTTTCTGTTTTGTATTAAGTTATTGTGAAACAATAGTATACAGATAATTAAAACGCTGAAAACTAACACCAAGGTAGAATTATCGATGAATGGTATTTTTTTATGGATTAAAAATAGTTCATCCTTTTTTTTATAAGTTTTAGATTATATTTTACTGTAATTTTCAAATCTTCTTTCTTAACATTTTAATAGTAATTGCTTGATAAACAGTTGATGATAACTTAACAATCTGTAGCTTGATGTTATAGTATGTTTGTTCAAATCAATTTTCATGAAAAAAACTATACCCTTTTTATTGTCAATGCTTTGTTTCCTGTCCTGTACGGTCGATAGGAATATACCGGATGATAGCATTATTGTTGATGGAAATAGTGTTTTGGTACATTATTGGAATTTTAACAATGTATCCGGTACGGTAACTTCAATTGCCCCCGATTTTTCACTTCTAACTTCTTCTGCAACACAAATTACTTATGAAGGTAGTGGGGCAGGGTATATGGATTCCTTTAGTCCGGGATATGATTCAAATGCCAGAAATAACGATACTGCCGGAAATGGTATAAGAGCCCGAAACCCAAGTGATACCAGGAGCCTGATTATTTCAGCTCCAACAACGGGGTATAAAAAGATAGTGTTGAAGTTTGCTACGGCAAAATCTTCAGCTTCGGGTGCCGGACAACAAAATTATTCCTATACTGTTGATGGAATAAATTACAGTACAACCGGACTATCCGTGACAACCTTCAATCCGGAGATAGACCCGACAAACAGTATAGTTGCACTTGATTTTTCAGCTATAGACGCTGTAAACGACAATCCTCATTTTAAATTCAAAATCGACTTTGCTGGTGACACAGCATCGGGTACTTCAGGTAACAACCGATTTGATAACGTAACGATTGAAGGGGTTTCTCTCGCCTTGAATGCACCACCGACCAATTTAAGTTACACGACTCCGAATAACTTCACTATCAATACTGCTATTACTAATTTGGTTCCCTCTGTTACAGGAAATGTAACTTCATATTCCATTAGTCCGGCACTTCCAACAGGCTTGGTTCTAAATCCGTCTACCGGAATAATCTCAGGTACTCCCAGCGCATTAAGTCCGTCTGCTAATTATACCGTTACAGCTTCAAATACTTATGGCAACACCACTTTTCAGATTTCAATTGCAGTGAGTGCCGTTGTTGATACTACACTTTATCTTATTCATTACTGGAATTTCAATTCGTTACCAACGGGTACATTAACATCGGTATCAGCCGATGCATCTCTTATTTTACCCAATACTACTTCAATAATTTTTAATGGTACAGGAGCGGGTTACCTGGATCAGGTAAGTCCCGGTTCCGCTTTAAATGCTCAGAACGGCGCCATAGACGGATTAGGATTAAGAGTCCGGAATCCAAGTGATACCCGAAGTCTGATTATTGCTGCATCAACTGCCGGATATAAAAATATTGTGGTAAAATTTGCTACAGAAAGAACTACTTCAGGTGCTACTATCCAGAATTATTCTTATACAGTCGACGGGACGAATTACATTACCGGTGGTCTGGCAGTAACTACTTATGCTCCGGATGTTGATCCCATGTATAATGTCGTAACACTTGATTTCTCCGCTATTTCGGCAGTTGTGAATAATCCAAACTTTAAAATCAAAATTGATTTCGCCGGACCGAATGCTTCCGGTACTTCAGGAAATAATAGATTCGACAATATAACATTTCAAGGAAACGTACTATGATAAAAAACAACATACTCTTTTTATCCTTAATCCTGTTAAGCGCAAATTCTGTTCTTCAGGCACAGAAAGTGACCAAACTTAAACCGGTAAAGCATGCCTCCATAGATACTCCTGAACCTTCGGATATCTGCTACAATGCACAAAATGATAGTTTTTTTATTGCAAGTGATACCGGAGTTCTGTTTGAAATAAACCGGGAAGGCAAAATAATTCGGAAACAAAAACAAAAAGATACTGATTTTGAAGCAGTATACAGCGATAATCAGTATGTATATGCCGTTGACGAAAGTGGACGTACCATTTATCAGTATGAAATTCAGACTTTACAACTAAAAAACACAATACAAATTCCGTATAACGGTCCCAGAAATAAAGGGTTTGAATCGTTTACGTATGATGCGGCAAGAAATAAATATCTTTTAATCACAGAGAGCCACCCAGCCCTGATATTTGAGTTGGATTCTAATTTTAATGTGGTTAAAAAGACAGATATAAGCACAATAGCCAAAGATATATCCTCTGCAAGATTTTATAAAGATGAATTATTTCTGCTCAGTGATGAAGATATGATGCTGATAAAAGTGAATCCCATTACCTACTAAATTATCCGGAAATGGTCATTGCCGCTAATTAATCCCGAAGGACTCGCTTTTGATAAAGACGGTAATATGCTGATTACCTGTGATGATATGCAACGCCTATACTATTTTAATAATCCTGAAAAACAATAAAATGAAGCGATTTTTACTTTCAACAATACTGCTGATAGGCACTGCAAATAGTTACGCTCAGTTTGTAATCACTTATGGAAAGAGTGTTTTAGAAATCTCAAGCAGTTTTTCAGAATATTACAATGTGAGATCATTAAAAGACGGAGAAAATGATTACTCCAAAAACAGGTTCAAACTTCGTGATGCGCAATTAGGACTTGACGGACGCATCGGAAATGATTTTGAATACGCTCTAAAAGTCGATTTTGCAGATTTAGCTGCAAATAATGTGAACACTACTGTTGATCCTGAAAATCCGGGGTTAATG
>CAMFLD010000385.1 GCA_945957245.1 uncultured Flavobacterium sp.
ACCTATAGGGCGTGCATTCCTGTTTTGAATTTCCAAAACAAACCCCATTACAAAGTGAAACACCACTCCCAATGCCAAAATAGGCTGCATTACGTACTGAATCAAAGGATTGTACCCCATAAAATGAGAACATTCGTTGAATACGTCTGCACTGAATATTGACGTTAGGTTGATGGAAAAGTGAAGTAGTAAAAAGGAAATTAAGAAAAGTCCGGAAAGTGCCATCGCAACTTTCTTAGCAATGGACGAACTCAAAAGAGAGGATTTTGCCATAATTGTGTAGATTTTTTAAAAAACAACACAAAATTACAGCTAATTGACAATAATTACAATCTTTTTCGTGTAATTTATAATGAATTTAAAGTGCATTTTATGCCTACTGATATTCAAGGGCTAACAGTTTTAAGTAATATCTGAAAAGTATGACAGAACTGTTACTTTGTATATGTTGGAATAAGTCCTCTTAAGCCCATATCCACTACTTTTTCTCCAGCGTTTGGTTCATATTTACCATCGGCATTTACCTCCTGCCATTCGAAACTTTTGTTTATGGATAATGATAACGTAACGACTACATCCTTAGTTTCCGTTCCGTCAATAACTAATTTATTGGCAAATTTCCCGGTAACTACGCAGGAACCTGCCGGTATTGGGGATGTTGCAGCTATAGGGTTAGGTACTGTGGTAGCTCCTGCCAAGGTCTGCCCGAAAGTTGAATAAGGATTGTCATTCAATGCAAAAGCCCAGTAGCCTTGAGGTTTATTTGCATTTACAGGAAAAATGGCATTGCCAATATTGAATGTCCCGATATAAGTATTGAATCCTACAAAACTGGCTAAAGTTCCGGTATAATCTACTCCGGCACTACGAACGCTGATTTCATAATTCTGGTAAGAGAGCGAAACGCGCATCCATTCGTAACTGCCGGCAGTTACCTGTCTTAATGGGATTTTAAGAAATGTTTCTTCCTGCGCCACTATTTTGGCCTGACTAAAATCTATTGCATTGGCACCGCCGGTAACAGTTTCCGGAGCATGGTACAGCACCTCTCCCTGCCCCAGCTGTGTATTGGCATTCGGAGCCATTTCGATATAATGGGAAGAAATCGTATTGAAATTTGGTGTCTGGGCCGCATTGCCTGATGCAACAACTGCAGGCTGCCCCAAATTATTCAGTCTGGCCTGATTCGGATCAAATTTAAATTTGATAATCAGCATCGGTTCTTGTGAGTCACCGGAAGAACAAGCATTGAACAGCAGTGTTCCGGTTGCCAACAATAAAATAAAGAATGTCTTTTTCATTTTTCCGGTTTAGGGTTAGCTTTATTTGCGGACGAAATTAATCGATTCTATCAATAGAGAACGATAAAAAGCTATTTTTATTACATTTGAAATGCAAAAAACAGCTTATGTTTTCTCAATTTATCAAAAATGCAACTGCCGCCGACTCCGAAAAAGAGCGTCTGGAAATACTACAGTCCTTCACCGAACTTCATTTGAAGAAAAACAGCTATCTGGTTAGGGAAGGTGAAATCTGTACTCATTTTTGTTTTGTGGAAAGTGGCATACTGCAACATTCCATTGATGTTTCAGGCGAGGAAAAAACCACTTATCTTGCTTTACGGAACTCTTTCACGTCCTCTTTATACAGTTTCTTAAATCAAACTCCTTCACGCAAGAGTATCAAAGCTATTGCTGATTGTACATTATGGGTAGTTGACCTGAAAAAGTTCAAGCATCTAATTGGCAACAACTCTGCATTTCATCAGTTTTATTTTCATCTGATTGAGAAACAAATCTGCCTTATTGATGATTACAGGATTGATTTGCTGACACTTACTCCGGAAGAACGTTATCAAAAACTACTTCTTACGGAGCCTAAGTTATTGCAGGAAGTTCCCCTGCATTATCTGGCTTCCTTTTTGGGAATTTCCACCCGAAACATGAGTCGCATCCGAAAAAATGTTAAATAACGCCAAATGGCTACTTCTTAAGCTGAAGTAATGCTTAATTTTGGTATTCTAAAATTATTTTCCATGAAATACCATCAGATAGACCGCAATCTGTTTATCAAAAACAGGGCAAAATTTACAGCACAGATGAAACCTAACAGTGTGGCTGTTTTTAATTCTAATGACATCTATCCGGTTTCTGCCGATAGTACACTTCCTTTTGCACAGCATCGGGATATCTTTTATTTGTCGGGCGTTGATCAGGAAGAAAGCATTTTGCTGCTTTTCCCGGATGCTCCCTACGAGCATCTGAAGGAAATTTTATTCTTGAAAGAAACCAACGAACATATTGCTGTTTGGGAAGGGGAAAAACTGACCAAGCAGAGAGCCTTTGAGGTTTCGGGAATCAAATCGGTAATATGGCTGCAGGATTTCCATAAAACGCTTAAGGAGATTATGGCTTATGCTGAAACGATGTATATCAATACCAATGAGCATTACAGGGCTACTATTGAAACCGAAACTCGTGAAGCCCGTTTTGTAAAATGGTGGAAAGAAAACTATCCGGCACATAAAGTGGAAAAATCGAATCCGATTCTGCAACGTCTTCGCTCTGTAAAGGAAAGTGAAGAACTTAATTTGATTCAGGAAGCCTGCAACATTACTGAAAAAGGATACCGTCGTGTATTGAAATTTGTGAAGCCTAATGTAACCGAATATGAAATTGAGGCTGAGTTTGCACATGAATTTATCCGAAACCGTTCCAAGGGTTTTGCCTATACTCCAATTATTGCTTCGGGGAATAATGCCAACGTACTGCATTATATTGAAAACAACCAGCAATGCAGGGCAGGTGATTTAGTATTGCTTGACGTAGGTGCAGAATATGCTAATTACTCGAGCGACATGACCCGTATGGTTCCGGTTTCAGGACGTTTTTCTGAGCGTCAGAAAGAGGTTTACAATGCCGTTTTGAGAGTAAAAAATGAAGCCACTAAAATGTTGGTTCCCGGTAATTTATGGAAACAATATCATGTTGAAGTGGGTAAAATCATGACTTCGGAATTGTTGGGTCTTGGTCTCATTGACAAAGCGGATGTTCAAAACGAAAATCCGGATTGGCCAGCCTATAAAAAATATTTCATGCACGGTACTTCCCACCACATGGGACTGGATACACACGACTACGGGCTGTTGCACGAGCCTATGAAAGCTAATATGGTGTTCACCGTTGAGCCCGGAATTTACATTCCTGCCGAAGGTTTTGGAATCCGAATCGAGGATGATGTGGTAATTCAGGAAAAAGGAGAGCCTTTCAACCTGATGCGCAACATTCCGATTGAAGCGGAGGAGATT
>CAMFLD010000386.1 GCA_945957245.1 uncultured Flavobacterium sp.
GGATTTCCCAGAACCATTGGGGCCTAGAATTCCATAAACATTGCCTTTTTGTATTTCGAGGGAAACGTCATTTACAGCATGGATTTTGCCATAACGTTTGTGAAGATTTTTGATTGAAAGAATTGATTCCAAAGGTCAGTTTTTAAGGTTTTCTTAATAGGACGAATGAAACCTTTTTTTGTTACTGATCTTTTTTAAAGTAAAACTTTGACAGGAACTGTTTTTTCAAATTCAGGTAAAATAAGGTTTCGTTAATATCCTTAAGCTGACTTGTAAGTGTAATTTTTTTTCCTTTGGAATCATTAGTCGCCTGCATTTTGCAAACAGAACATTCATATTCGCTAAAATGGGTATTCACTTTTTTGATTTCTACAAAATGATGTCCAAATAAAGAACAGCGATAATTTTTTTTCACCATTCCATCAGTTGTGTAATTTATTTTCATGATGACCAGGTTTTATTCCATTGCCTACCAAAACGTTAGGTACAGCGTGAATGTTTGTTAGAATAAACGTATAAATAAATCGTTAAAAAGTAAAATTTAATCGATAAAATGCATTAAATGCATGATTTATAGTGTTTTATACTTACAAAAACACAATATAAATTATCGATAAGGGACAATGGTTGGCTCGCCAATCTGAAAATCGGGAAGTACTAAATCATCATTTTTTAAAGTATTGGTTTTGATGAGATTAGAGCCTTGATATGGAATTGAAGGATAGAAGGAAAATGAAACCTGAAAACTGTTAAACACCAGATAATCATTATTTATCATGACTCCCAAACTAAAAATAGAGTAAAATTTGTCATTAAAAATCTTATCCTTTTCATTGCCTAAAACCCCAATATTCATGTTAAAGAAAGGACTGAAGTGAAATCCGTGCCAGTTACCCGGAACATAAGTCTGGGTTTGGAATGTGGTAAATAGTTTTTTAGTACCGTTAATGAGAGGATTCATAAAACCTGAAATCCCATTTTGATCGTTTATGTTCAGACGGTCTTTGATGATATCGGCACGGTTTTTACCAATAATCAGTGTTGGAATCACAAACTGGCGAACCCTCCAGCTTCCAATAGACATGAGATTGGTGAAATAATTGGCTTCTACCCTTATGGTCGTTTCCTGTGATTTGTTGCCATTAAAAAAACTTCCTGCCTGTACATTGATTCCGGCGTAACCTATTGGGAAATAAGTTCCATAAGCAAATCGACCACCAAAATAAGCCCGTTTTTTATCATTCTTATCCTGCATTCCCGCTGTGATGGAATACACCTGGCCATAAGGAACATCTTCAATAATTCCGAAGTTAAACAGGTATTTGTCTTCCTGGAATTTCCTTGTGTTGAGTCCAATTGTGGTTAAGTATAATTTTTCCGAGCTAAAGAAATGTTGCGGATCATACACATCAGAAGGATTGGATATGTATTTGACCTGCTTATAACCAAGAGTCGTCACCAGATTGGTGCTTCTAAAATCTTCGCTCTTCCCCTTAAAAATCTTGAATGAATGCCCAAACCAATATTGCTGGGTTTCCAATTTAAAAGTCTGATTCGCAAAATCATTGTTTATATCGGGTAGCGAGTCTACGTAGAACCGGTTTTCAAAATAGGCACCATAGGCCAGCCTAGTCAATGGAGAAAAGAACTGTCTTTCCAAACGGGCGCTTCGTCTTACATTGTCATTCAAATCCTTATCATAAGTAAAGGTGGCTTTGATATAGGTGTTTTTGATATTATTGATAGTATAGCTTCCGGTATATGCCTTTTTCTTATCATCAAACCTTCTTGTAAATTCATTATCAATTTCATGTCCCAATCCGAAAAAATTCCTTTCGGTTATTTCCAGTTTTCCTTTTGAACTGGAAATCGCTCCGGTAGGAATCAAACTCCAGGAATCTAAAACTCTTACTGAAATATCAACAGAATCTATTGATCCCGGAATCTCTATAGGCTTTATCACAACACTTCTCACATAACGCTGACGTCTTATCAAACGCTCCGATTCTTTGGCTTTGAGTGAATCCAAAGGTTCATTTTTTTTGAATAGCAATAAATTTCGTATTGTCCAGTTTTTGGTTTTCAGATGCAGTGTATTACCAAACTTTTCAAACCCTTTTTCAGGCTCGTCTTTATAATTATCAGCAGAATAGCCAAAAGGATCCAAAGTCTCTATACGGATTTGCCTGATGATTTTACCTTCGTTCCTGTCAAATGATTTTTTGATGAAATACTGCTGACGTGCTTTTTTGGGTGAATGGCCATCACCTCGCTGGGATTTAAATAAAAGCCTGTAAATGAATTTGTTGAATTTGCTTTTCTTGGATATATCCTCAATCTTCTTGTACACTTTTACAGAGTCATTACCACTATTTACTTCTTTCTTCTGTGCCTGGCATGGCAGGAAGGCAAAAAGGAACAACACTAAGTAAGTAAACAGTTTTGAGGACATTATAGTTCTTATGTAATTGTGAAGATATGAAATATAAAATAATCCCCAACTGCTTTTAACAATTGGGGATTTGATTTATGATTTGAAATGAATCCTAGCTCTTGTTTTCTTTATTGAAATAAACCAGGTAGTAATACATTTGTTTTTCTTCATCCCAGCCTTTTTCAACAAATTTTTCAGCAGACTCCGGATTGATGAAATCAAGTTTGATTTGGATGTTGGTATCCAGATTGATTACATTTTTGATGGATTTTCTAACATCCGACACGGCACTGTTGGCAATTGGGAAAGTGGTCACATCTTCAATGCTGTATTTTTCGCCCTTGTCTACTTTGTAATTTTTGAATTCCGGAATTAAGTCAGGATTATCTAAAACTTCGTTTAGGAAATTGCTTTCTTCAAATTGGTCATTTTTGGCAAAATAATTTACCGACCTGTTCATGAACATCACCTCTTCCTTTTTATCTTCAGCAGGAAAAACAACATCTTTCGCAAACCCCTGACAGAATTTGAGGTACTTTTTAGTAATGTAGTTTTCGTCTTGAAATGCATCAACAGAAAGGAAATGTTCCAGCCAGTAACGAGTATCATAGCGGTTGCTGTCTACAGAAAGTATTTTGTAGCCTTCTTCTTTTTTGTAATTGAAAATAAGACAGCCTTTGTCCAGTTTATTCAGGTTGATTCCCTGTTGCAGTATCATTTGGAGTGTTTTTCCTTTTTCTTCAAACTGCATAAAATCAGACATAATTTCGCTTTTGAAAACCCCAATAGCATCTACAACATTATTGTCAATGCTAAGGTTGGTCAGGTAAGCTACATACACTTCCCCGTTTTTGATATGCGGATGATTT
>CAMFLD010000387.1 GCA_945957245.1 uncultured Flavobacterium sp.
CCAAATCCCCCTTCTCATCCATCTTCCACACCCAGTAATCCAAATCCCCACGATTGTCCTGATCTTTATTCCCCGTCTTTTTAGACAAAGAACTTCCCGCCAGAATAAAACCATAATCAGGCGTAGGAATCGCATCAAACAAATATTCGGCATGTTTGCCCCCATAACTCTTCTCCCACAAGATGTCCTGGGCAGATAGTGATTTTACACCACTAAAAAACACCACAGTACAAATACTGAGGTGTTTGAATAATTGAAACCGGTTTTTCATAAAAAAATAAATGTTGTAAAAAATATATAAACAGTCTGCAAAAATGGAATTACGCTTTTGGCGTACATTTTTGTAAAAAATCAAAAAAATTAAGACTCTAAAGCCTTTCTAAATTCCCATTAACAGATTAGCCTTGTACAGGCTCACAAACTCCATATTGGGCTAGAGATGTATGTGAGCCGGCTAAAACATAAATGAAATAAAACCCCGAAGTGGTATTAGGTTTTATTTAACACGAATTAAATAAAAAGATTCTTAATAAAAAAATGTTTGCAGTTTTTTTAATCATTTATTTTCACAACCATAATATTAAAAACCGTAATATTTCTTGAATACCTATAAAAAAATGATATCACAAGAAAAGGGATATAAAAAAAGCATATAAAAAGTTATTCCTATTGGGAATAAAGTTTTATACATATCATTTTGTAAGCAAAATCGCTTTATTTTAATTTGTCGTACCCCCAAATTATTATAAACCATGTCCGGTAAAATCATTTTATCAGACCTGAAGGAAACCTATGCAGGAGTACATCTTATCAAAAATTACAGCCATAAGGATTAGGAAAAACCTATCCCAAAACTACATCGCATCCCGGCTACAGATCTCTCAGAGCTATTACAATAAAATCGAAAATGGGAAAAAACAAATGACGTTATCCATGCTGCTCACTATTATAACCGTCTTGGATATAGAGCCTGGCGAACTTTTTGAGAAAGCCGGTCCCAAACAAAAAACATAAATCATTTCTAATTATTTAACTTTTAATCTATATTATATGGCATCTACATCAGAAACCGGACACGCAAAAAACATTGCAAACTTCCAAACCCTAATATCCTTCCTGGAAGGATACGGCACACAGTACAACCCCTCAAAACCAACCCTGACAATACAGGCGCTCAATACCCAGCTGGCAGAAGCACAGGAGGCACTAAGCAAAGTAGTTTTGAAAAACACAGAATTCAACAACAAGGTAAACAGTAGGGTACTCGAATTCGACCCCATAAAACCGCTGGCAACCCGCTTAGTCAATGCACTACAGGTAACAGACGCCTCTACAGAGACCATCAAAGACGCTAAGTCAATCAACCGAAAACTACATGGAAAAAGAACCTCACAGATTACAGCCCCGGTAGACCCTAATGCACCCGCACCAAAAACCATAAGTGCCAGTCAGCAGTCTTACGATCAGCAAATTCAGCATTTTGCCGCTTTGATTTCAATACTGGAAGCAGAAACCAGCTACAGCCCTAATGAAACCGAACTAACCATCACGGCATTAACCGAAAAACAAACCGCACTCAATGCAACCAATGTCGCAGTAGGAACAGCCTATGTAGCCGTGAGCAATTCAAGACTGCTTCGGGACAATATCATCTACAACCCACAGTCAGGCATCGTAAAGATCGCTTCCGAAGTAAAAAAATACATCAAATCAGCATTCGGAGCCACCAGTGCCGAATACAATCAGGTAAAAGGGATCGAAATCCGTAAAGTTAAAAACTAAGATACCAGCCTAAAAAACAAAGACCACACTCACGAAGCATCATAAAACTTCAGAGTGTGGTTTTTTTATATCCATCCCGAAAAGAAAACAGCTTTCCCCAGAAAAGAAACCTAATCCGCAAAAGGGAATTACGATTAATTGGTAATTGCTTATTTTAGGTTGTAGTATTCACGAACAGAAATGTTGTTTATATTTGAAAGTTATGTACGAGGTTATCCAAATAAATAGAACTTTTCACTTTAAACAAAATTCAATACAAATTTCTATATGAGAGAAATTTATTTTAATTCAGACATTACTCCAAAATCTGCCAATGAATTAAAACTACTTACTTTATATTATAATAAAATAAATATTGTCAATGATGCAGTATATTCTCCAAAGTTTGAAACTGTTGATGGAGAATTTAAATTTATTGGTGTTGAGGATTTAGAATTTATATCAAAATCATTTAGAAATGATTATAAAATGCTTATTGATGAAAACCTAATTTCTATTACTGAAAAAGATCAAAACCAAAAGGACGTTGAATTTGCAAGCGAAATAAGCAAAATTGTAAACTCAAATCATGATCTCATTTTCCCAAAACATCCAACAGAAAAAGATACTAGAATTATTACTGAAGAAGTCTATGATATAATGAAAAATATGTGGGATTTTGAATGGAACAAACCTGTAGAAACAAACTTAATTTGGTGGTATTATTCAAAAAAACTGCAATGGTTTCTTAAACTTCTATTAGAAGGGAAAAATTGTTTAAGCAGTAGTGAAAATTTAAATGCTCTTTTTACATCTTTCATTCGTGAGTATACAAAGTCAAATCATGATTTAGGAGCAAAAGGGTATAAAAAATCTTTAGCTATAGATGCCCTAAGAATTAGTTTGCCAAACCCTGAATCACTAAGTTTTGAAGATATTTTAGAATTGAAACTGAAACTAAAAGATGAGTTGGGATTATTTTATCAAACGATTAATTCAATAGAAGTTAAAAACAAACAACTATTTGGAACAGATATAGAAAATAATGAATATCAATCTTTATTTTATAATGAAATACAAAAGCCTCTTAGTGAATTAGAAATAAAAATGAAAAACCTTAACAGCAAGACTTTTAGAAATTTCATCGATAAAATGCAAAATCCAAGATCATATGTTCCATTAGTAGGTACTGTTGTAGCAAGTATGCCAATCCAATATGGAATTTTATGTTCATTAGGAATAAATATTGGCCAATCATATTTGGAATATCAAGAAGAGAAAAGGGAAATTTCAAACAATGGGTTATACTTTTTATTAAAAGTGAAAAATTAGCCCCGCTACTCCCTACAGCGTTGATTTGTAATCCGTGCACAAGAAAACAGATATAAAGAGTGCAGTATTATTATTCCTCATTTGTTATTTATAAAAGCTGGAGGTTCTTTTGAACAGATAGTCACTAGATTTGTTTGGATGTTGTTTACAGGAACAAATTA
>CAMFLD010000388.1 GCA_945957245.1 uncultured Flavobacterium sp.
ATCAACACACTGCATATCGTCGGCAGCGTCAGATGTGTATAAGAGACAGCAATCATTTAAAGTAAAACAATATGAGTACAAATTTCAGCATAAACGGTAAGGTTGTAAACCTCGGTAATAAAGGTGTTTCAGGGCTTAAAGTAGAGGCTTGGGATAAGGATTTAATTTTAGATGATCTGGTTGGTGATGCAATCACGGATGCCAATGGATTATTTACAATAAAGTTTACCAACGATTATTTTCAGGAAATTATTTTTGATAAAAAACCGGACATTTTCTTCAAAGTATTTAAAGACGACACATTGATATTGAGTACAGAAAAGTCCGTTATATGGAATGTAGCTTCTTCTATTCAAGGCAAAATACTTCAAGTGCCATTAGAGGATACCGGCGGTGGTACAGGAAACGGGACCGGGGGTTATCCATACAAAGCAAGCGGAAAAATCTATACTGTAAGCCTTCAACCAGCTGTTAGAATAAAAGTACATGTATTCGATGCGGATTTGCGGGGCATTGGTTTTTATAAAACAGCAAAGAATATTAGTGAATTAAATGCCAATACCGGCTTTGATAAGCTTGGAGAAACCCTGACTGATACCAAAGGATATTATGAAGTAGCCTTTAATGATGAGGCATTCAGTAAGCATGAAGGACAAAAACTAGCCGACGTTATCTCTTTTGCAACCGATGCAGCCGGTGTAATTTTAGCTTACTCGAAATTAACAAGCAAAAAGGATTACGTAAATAATGACACCGAAGTTCAGAATTTAGATATTACCCTTCCCGGTATAGCGCAGCAAGGGCAGAGCGAATATCAAACCATACTGAATGCTGTTACACCATTGCTTCATGATAGCAATATGAGTTTATATGAGCTAACCCTGCCCGAACAGGTGTTATTTCTGGCTAATGAAACAGAACAAGATCAGGCTATTGTAAACACAATCATTCAAGCTTCCATCTTAAATTTTTCACTCCCTGACAATAATCCTTTTAAATCAGAAAATAAAGCGCAGCAGTTCTTTTATGGTTTGGGCAGGCAAAATATATTATTGAACTGGTCGGCGATTGCAGGTGTTGCTAAGAATAAACTATCAGATTTACTCATTAAATCCGTCAACGAAAATAAAATTGCAAACGATCCGGATTTTAATGCATTTATAGGTAGTATTCTTGCAATTGCCAACTTAAAAATATTGGAAGGCGAAAGTCAAAATAACACGGAGCCAAACCATTTGAAAAACGTATTGGAAAGTGCCGGAATTAGTGACCCTGACAAGCAAGCGGCCATACTAGATGCCTATAATAGTGGCAAAGGTAATGGCTTCTGGAAATCTTTACCCGACAAGGGATTTAGTAATGAGGAAATAGTCAAATTGCGATTCACGAATCAATTGTCTGTCCTTACCAACTACAGTCCTACTATAATTTCAAAGCTACTGGCTAACCCGGCATCAACTTCTGATACTAAGATCGAATCTATTATCGATTTAGTTTCCTTTAACGACAACGATTGGTTAAAATATGTATCAGATGAAGATGTTCCTTCGGGCATTCAAAAAACGGATTTCATTGCAAACATGCAAAATATTTTAAATGCTGCATATCCAACAACGAAATTGGTCTCTATGGTTACAAAAGGAGACATTGCACTTCCAGACAACACAAAAAATGCTCTTCAAAATTTCAAAACGTTTGATATCAGTTCATCTAAAATCGACATTCATACAGAAACAAGTGGGCTTGACGATGACATTAAACAAGATCTGAAAAAGGTACAGCGTTTATTTCAAATCAGCCCAACACCAGCCGCGCTTAAAGCTCTAATTGAGGAAACAGAGTTTCACTCTGCTCACCAGGTAGCAACCATGCCGGAGCAAACATTTGTACAATTATATGCAAATGACTTAGGACATGCCGAAATTGCAAGAGCCGTTCATGCCAGAGCCTGTTATCAGGCTACGCGAAGTCAAAATATAGCATTAAGGATCCACGAAGTGCTATTAGGGATAGCTCCCAAGTTTGTTTCGCAGGAATTAAATCAAAATGTATCAGCAAAAACCAATACTGCCAGTGAATTGGTTGATAAGACTGATAGCATCGGTGACATAATTAAGTCATATATTCCTAATTACGAATCACTTTTCGGGAGCGTAAGTTTTTGCAGTTGCCAAGAATGTAGGACCGTTTATAGTCCCGCCGCTTACTTGGTAGATATCTTGCATTTTTTGAAAAACAGTAGCGCTACCAAAAATGGAGTGAATGCGTTAGAGAAATTTCGGTCTAAGCGCCCGGACATAATGAATATATTACTGACCTGCGACAATACCAATACGATAATACCATACATTGATTTAGTCAATGAAATTCTTGAATATTATGTGGCAAATTCTAATACGTTGGACAAAAATGCTGCTTACAATAGTGCGAATATAAGTTCAGAAGAATTAAGAGCGAGCCCTCAAAATAGTTTATCAAAAGCATACGAAACAATTAGTAAAGCAAAATATCCGTTTACTCTTCCTTACCATCAGCCTTTGGATGTTATCAGAACCTATTTATCCAATTTAAAAACAAATAGGTACGAGATCATAAATACGTTTAAGAAAGAGGATGCATTAACAACAGAGGAGATTACGGAATACCTGGGATTATCGGGCTATGAATATACTATTCTTACAAACCCAACGGAAAAGATAAATGAATATTATGGCTACAGCGAAAGCGAATGGAACCAACCCGAAAAGGATAAAAAAATTCTTTATGTCTCAGAGCTTTTGAATCGTACCGGCGCAGAGTATAGCGAGATCGTTGAAATTTTAAGCACCGAATACATAAATCCTGGAGATAAAACCTTAACAGTCTTAAATACCTTATTTGACGGGTCCTCTTATACCGGGCAAAAGCTGTATAATGCACTAAAAGATATAAAGAATGACAAGACTACAACAAAGTATGACGCAGACTTTAGTACCATCATTAAACCAATTGCAGTAGCTGATTTTAAAGATTGGGTCGTCAGCACATTCGATGCGTTTAGCAATGCAATTGTTTTAGTTGAAACGGGAGAGGCATGTGATTTGACAAAAACAGTTTTGAAAACTGTAAAAAACATTTACGAAAAAAACAATGATTCGGTAAGCGATGCCATGTTTTCCAAATTACATCGTTTTATTCGCTTATTAAGAAAAACGGGATATTCTGTTCATGAGTTAGATACTATCATTGGGACATTTAGTTC
>CAMFLD010000389.1 GCA_945957245.1 uncultured Flavobacterium sp.
GTTAAGCCCGACTGCGCAGATGGTACTGTCTCGTCTTTTGGGACGAGATGGGAGAGTATGTGCTTCACCAGTTAGGGCAAGCCCTCGGGCCGCCGCCTTTTTTTGAGAATCCCTTCATGTTTTCATGAAGGGATTTTTTGTTTTGTATGGTTTTGATAAATCAAAACTACACAGGGCTTGCTCCTCTTAAGATTAAATGCGACCGGATTCCTTACTTAGGAGAAGGTGAAAAAGCAAAGCAAAAACCAATCAGTTTTAGAACACTGTGTTTTTACTTTCAGAAGGTGTTTCATGTACTATTCTGAACTCTGCGTGAGGGATAGCAGCGACTACCGTGTAGTGCGGATAGCCCGGCCATGACAAAGTCGTGGACACGCCCATAAAAAAACCGAACTGTTTAGTCCGGCTTGTCATTTTTGATTATATTTTTGAGTATTGCTTTTTCGGGATAATTGATTATTTCTAAGGTAATATTTTTCCCGGCTTTAGTTTTGCCATATATAATGTATTTTTTTCCTCCTTCTTCCTTGATATTACTTTTGTCAAAATCTACATCTCCATTAGTCAGGGTGTTTTTAATATCAATCGTATCAACCCAATCTTCAGAAAGTCTGCGAGAGGCTTCTATATCGTATTGAAAAGGTTTGTTTCGTAGGTCATTTAAAACACGGGCATTTGGGAAATAATTACATCGGGTGTCTTTTCCGCTGAAAACTAAGGCGACAATAAAACAGCCCATTATAAAACCTACGAGGTAATAGGCAAAACGTTGATAAAACTTCATAACAGTAGATTAATTTCTGCAAAAGTAATCAATGTTAGTATGCTAATATATTTTTGTAGATGATTTATTTGTAAAATATTCAATAAAAAAATCAAAGTAAATCTTAGAAAACTATGAGGTTGATATCATTATCCGGAAGGTTGAACCAATCTCCTATAGCCTTATTGGTCAGGATTCCATGATAGAGATAAACTCCGTTTTTTAATCCTTTATTGCATCTTATAGCACTTTCAATACCTCCATCTTCGGCTATTTGTAATAAATATGGAGTTATGATATTACTAATGGAAAGTGATGCCGTTTTTGAATATCTAGATGGGATATTTGGAACACAATAATGGATAATATTGTTTTTAATGAATGTTGGATTTTCGTGGGTTGTCACTTCAGAGGTTTCGAAACAGCCTCCTGTATCAATACTCACATCTACGATTACTGCTCCTTTTTTCATGTGTTCAACCATAGTTTCTGTAACTACGACAGGACATCGATCTTTGCCTCTCATGGCACCAATGGCAACATCGCAACGGCGTAATGCTTTTAAGATTCCTTTTGGCTGTATCGTTGATGTAAAGATGCGTTGGTTTAGATTATTCTGCAGCCTGCGTAATTTGGTTATGGAGTTATCAAAAACTTTTACATTGGCACCAAGACCTAGAGCCGTTTTTGCAGCAAACTCTCCAACAGTTCCGGCTCCGAGAATTACAACATCAGTAGGAGGCACCCCGGTAATGTTACCTAAAAGGAGTCCTTTACCAAATTGGTTGTTAATCATTAATTCAGCGGCAATAAGTACTGAAGCAGTTCCGGCAATTTCACTCAGGGATTTAACAGCAGGGTAGGAACCGTCTTCGTCTTTGATGTATTCAAAAGCAAGTGCTGTGATTTTTTTTCTAGACAGTGCTTCGAAATATTCTTTTTTACGGGTTTTTAATTGAATTGCTGAAATGACAATGGCACTGGTGTTTACCATTGCGATTTCATCCATCGTTAAGGGTTCGACTTTTAATATTATTGGGCAGCTTAATACTTTTTTGGGGTCCTTTGAAATGGTGGCTCCGGCATCACTGAATTCTTTGTCTGTGTAACTTGAGCTTAACCCTGCACCAGATTCAATCATCACCCTGTGTCCGTGGGATGTTAGTGAATTGACTGCATCCGGAGTTAGGCAAATACGTCTTTCCTGATAAGAAGTTTCTTTTGGGATTCCGATAAACAGCTCACTTTTATTACGAAATACTTCTAATTTTTCCTCCTGGGGAAGGAGTTGTTGTTTTGTGAAAGGTGTAATAGCCATGCAACATTTGAATTTTGCTCTAAATTACAAAAAAATATCAAACTAAGTCAATCGCAGGTTTCTTTTACCATCAGAGGTTTGTGATAAATGAATAGTCGAATACTCGTCCGGCAATAGGTTTGGTATTTTTTCTGCCCATTCAATAAAACACCAATTTCCTGAGTATAAATAATCATCTATTCCCATGTCTAAGGCTTCAATTTCTGATTTCAATCGGTACATATCAAAATGATAGACCTTTAGGTTGTCATCTGCCTGATATTCATTGACAATGGAAAAGGTAGGACTGCTGGTGGTATCGTTCACTCCTAATTCCTTGGCCAAAGCCTTTATTAATGTTGTTTTTCCAACACCCATTACTCCATGGAATAAGATAACTTTATGTGGCTTTTCGGTTAGGACTTTTTTAGCAACCTGTTTTAGTTCATCGAGTGAAAATATAATTTCCATTTGTGTTTAGTGTTCTTAGTTCAGAGTTAAGTTTTACTCTTTATATATTGATTACTTTGGGTTAAAGACAAGAAAGGGAACAATCATTTCTTCGAGTGAAATTCCCCCGTGCTGGTAGGTATTTCGGTAATAGCTCACATAATGATTATAATTGTTTACATAGGCCAGAAATAAATCGTTTTTGGCAAAAATATAAGAACTACTCATATTAATTGATGGCAGTCCAATTTTTTTAGGATCTTTAACAGCATAAACGTCCCTATCCTCATAGGTAAGACTCCGGCCGGTTTTATATCTTAGATTTAGGCTGGTGTTTTTATCGCCAATTACTTTTGACGGATTTTTTACATTTATCGTCCCGTGATCAGTTGTTACGATAAGTTTAAAGCCAAGTTTCTGTGCCTGTTGTATGATTTCAAGCAAAGGAGAATTTTTAAACCAACTTAAAGTTAATGACCTATAGGCTTTATCATCTGAAGCGAGTTCTTTTACAACATCCATCTCAGTTTTAGCATGGGAAAGCATGTCAACAAAATTATAAACGACTGTTACCAGATTATTGTCTTTTAATCCTTTAAAATTTTCAGCTAGTTTTTTTCCACTACTTAGGTTGGTTATTTTGAAATAATCCTGTTTGATATTGAGCCCCAATCTTTTTAAGTGAGCTGTTAGGAATTCAGCTTCATAAAGGTTTTTCCCTCCATCTTC
>CAMFLD010000390.1 GCA_945957245.1 uncultured Flavobacterium sp.
TCTGTTTTAATATCCTGCATCAGCATTGAAAATTTATAAACAAGATATGTGTTAAGCTGAAGCAATTTTTGTTTTAAATGAGCAATACTAATTGCAAAATTTGATATTGACAAAGAAAATTCACCTATCGATTTGACTCTGATATCCAATGAAATTGGCATTCCGCTAGAGGAAATGTTCTGTTACTTTTTTCTAATCGGTAAAACAGGGTATCGTTTTTTACTTTTCCTTTTAATTCAATAGTCTTATTGTCAATGACTTTATATTGCATTACGAACAAATCAGTTGAATCGGTTGGTAATTTTTTGAATAAAATAGTCTGCTTTTTTTCATCTGTAGTATAATTAAAATATCCTCTACCGTACTTAATATTAAAAATGGTATCCCGTGTATTAATACTTCCTTTGCCGTTTTTGTCAAAAATAAAATCCTTCCAAGCGATAGTGTCATTGCTTATTAACGGTACTGAAGAGTTGTTTTTTGTAACTGTTTGAATTGTATAAACACCCTGTCTTATAGGACATTTTTCATCCGCATGATCTTCCTGATACCAACCCCATGCTTCATAAAACGAAAGCCCCACACTTAAAATAATAAAAAGTGATTTTAAAATATATCTGCCAATCCGTTGCCATTTTTTTGTGTAATTAAAATTAAAACTGGTAATAGGTTGAGTCGTTTTATTCAAAATGAAAAAGTTTAGATAATGTTTCCAATCCCAAGCCAATAAGAATAGGCAGGCTATTACAATTTGCATTGAAAATAGTTTTACAGGTATATCGTAGCTGAGATTTAATGCAAAAACATTTATAAAAACACCTAATCCCATAATTAACCCAACAGGAACAGTTCTTCTGTAAACAAGTAATAATCCAACTATAATTTCCATTATTCCTGAAAAGGTCTGATAAGGAACAGAATATCCCATATGCATCCAGCAAAGCCGCATAGGTAAAAAATCCCCCAAAGGTGTTGCCAATTGACTTAAACTTGGAAAAGGCATCTGTAATGCAAATAGCTTAATAAATCCATAAGAAAAAGCAATTCCGGCTATGTAATATCTAATTAGAGTCAGAAGCCAATAGGAAAAGTTGGGTGCTATTTTCTTTTTCTTATCAAAAACTGTCAATATTACGGCTAGTAAAATAGATAAAATCAGAATAGTGTAGAATTCGGCCCACGCATAAGAGGTGTCGCCACTGCCATATCCTTCAATATTCAATTTTTCCCTGACATGTAAAAACCAGTCATTAAATTTAAATACCAATCCCTGAAATCCTTTGGTGTAGAATTCAGTCAGATAATTTACTCCCGGTATATTACTAAACAGCATCCAAGGTGCAATTGAGAATAAAAAATAAAAAAAGAAAAACTTAAAAAATGTATTTTTGACTAGTTTCATATCAGACCGTTTTAGTAAAAATACTAAAATTGTTAAAAATATTTCAAATGAAGAAAAAACTTGTCGTATTAACCGGTGCCGGAATCAGTGCCGAAAGCGGTATTAAAACTTTTCGGGATGCCGACGGTCTCTGGGAAGGGCACGACGTAATGGAAGTGGCCTCGCCCGAAGGCTGGCACAGGAACAAAACACTGGTATTGGACTTCTACAACCAACGCCGCAGACAGCTTCATGAAGTACAACCTAATAACGGTCATAAAGTACTTGCCGAACTTGAAAAAGATTTTGATGTTCATATTATTACACAAAATGTAGACAACCTCCATGAACAGGCGGGAAGCAGCAAAGTATTGCATCTGCATGGTGAACTGCTTAAAGTTAGAAGTACTAAAAATGAATCTTATGTTTTGGATTGGGCAGGAGATTTAAATTTGGGCGATGTAGATGATAAAGGAAACCAATTGCGACCTCATATTGTTTGGTTTGGCGAAATGGTCCCTGCTTTAGAAGAAGCTGTTTTTATCACAGAACAAGCAGATTATGTTGCGGTAATTGGAACATCGCTTCAAGTGTATCCGGCAGCAAGTCTGATGCATTATGCAAAACCTGAAGTTCCTGTTTTTTATATCGATCCCAGACCTGCGAGTATCAATAATCTGCAAAACCCATTAGAGATTATCGCCAAGAATGCTACAGAAGGAGTGCCCTTATTGAGGGAAAAATTATATCTGTTTTTAGATAAATAATACTTATTTTTGCACGACAACAACAACACAACATGCCACTAACTCCATTAAATGCCGTTTCTCCAATTGACGGTCGCTACAGAAACAAAACCAAATCACTTTCGAATTACTTTTCAGAAGAAGCTCTAATCAGATACCGTGTTTTGGTAGAAGTCGAATATTTTATTGCTCTTTGCGAAGCGGGTTTGCCACAATTAAGTAAAGTAGATCATAAAGTTTTTGAGCAGCTGCGAAATCTCTACAAAAATTTCACTACCGAAGATGCCATTTGGATTAAAGACACTGAAATGACGACCAATCATGATGTGAAGGCTGTAGAATATTTTATCAAGGAAAAATTTGAAAGTTTAGGATTGTCGGAGTATAGGGAATTTATTCACTTTGGTTTGACATCTCAGGACATCAACAATACAGCGATTCCACTTTCTTTGAAAGAGGCTTTTCAGGAAATTTACCTTAAATCTTTAATTTCGTTAATAGCCAGATTAAAGGAAATGTCCATGGAGTGGAACGATATTCCTATGTTAGCCAGAACCCACGGACAGCCAGCTTCACCAACCCGTTTAGGGAAAGAAATCCTGGTTTTTGTAGAACGGCTTGAAGAACAGATGCGTTTGCTGTTCAATATTCCGTTTGCGGCTAAATTTGGAGGAGCTACAGGTAATTACAATGCGCATCATGTTGCTTATCCTAATATCGACTGGAGATTGTTTGGAACTAATTTTGTAGAAGTTACGCTTGGATTACAACATTCATTTCCAACCACACAGATAGAACATTACGATCATTTGGCAGCCTTTTTCGATGCATTAAAAAGGATTAATACTATAATCATTGATTTAGACCGGGATATATGGACTTACATATCGATGGATTATTTCAAACAAAAAATCAAGGCCGGAGAAATAGGTTCGTCCGCTATGCCGCATAAAGTGAACCCAATTGATTTTGAAAACTCCGAAGGAAACCTTGGGATTGCCAATGCTCTTTTCGAACATCTGGCGGCAAAACTACCTATATCAAGGCTTCAGCGTGATTTGACAGACAGTACTGTATTGAGAAATATCGGGGTGCCTATTGG
>CAMFLD010000391.1 GCA_945957245.1 uncultured Flavobacterium sp.
TTCTAAACCTTTATAATTTAACATATTGAGGCAGCACTACTAAAACATCCTACCCTGAAACACTAAAAGAAAATCTCTTGCAGGTTGTTGTAGGGTTTATCAGCAATCAGTTGTTATAAAAAAACCAATTGCTCCAAAAAACTGGTACGAAAATGCTTAACAGAATAAGAATTTTTACAATCCTACTGCTTTTTCCGATAGTAAACTTCGGATTCACGCTGGCGATTTCTCATACCAACGAAACCTGTCCCGGAAATGGCACCCTAACCTTTACCCCATCCAATACAGACCCTAATGGTTCAATAGTTTATTTTGTTTACAAACTTCCCGATACCACCACTCCGTATGCTTCAGGTCCTGATAATACACTCAACGGACTTACGGCTGGGACTTACCGCATCATTGCCAGGGAAACCGTTGGGAGCACCACCACATCACAGCAAATGGACATTAGCATTACCAGTTCATTTACCCCGCTTACCTACACCGTTTCTGCTCTTAACGAAGCTTGTTCTAACACCAGTAGCATTTCAATTACTGCCGATACAGGAACTGCTGCAACTTATGCTATTATATCGGGGCCAAGTACTTTTCCTCCTCAGACTTCCAATACTTTTTCGGGCTTGGTCGGTGGTGTTTACCGGATTAAGGTTACTGACAGTTGTGGTAATTCAGTGGTACAGGCATTTACCGTAAACCCAACTCCTACAGTACTTACAACGGGTAGTCCCAATTTTACTCAGGCCAGTCCTCCATCCTGCAGTCTCATTGTGGCCAATAATACTATTACTCCCTCAACCGGAGGTGTAATAGCTTACCCATTGCAAATACATTATGTACTGCATCTGCCGTCAGGTGATACCAATATCAACACCGTGTTAAATTCGGGTAATCCAACTTCTCAGGATATTTCTCAAACGATTCCCTATTTCAGTACTCAGAATTACATTTATGATGTAATCCTGACTGATGCCTGTGGTGTAACCCATCCGCTGAATAATTTTATTGTTCACAGCGATATTAAATTATCTTACATCATACAGCCATTACCGTGTAATCGGTATTATTTTACTTTAGATTCAAGCAATTATACTGCTTCTTATAATTTGCAGTTTACACAAGCGCCACCGGGCTTTAATCCGGCTTCCTTTAACAGCAGTTATCCCGGACCTTATACTCAGGATTTGGTTACTTTTGGCGGTGATCCCAATGTAGTTCCTCCGGGAGATTATGAAGTGACTATTACGGATACCTGTGGCCGGACAAAAACAATACAGTTTAAAATAGATGCCACCCCTCCGGTTCCTAATGCCGTAGAATCGTCTACCAGCTGTCTGAGCACCATAGGGCAAATCAATGTCAGTATTGCCAATACTAAAATTGTGACGGCAATTATTACTGCAGCACCGGCTAATTATCCCAACCCGATACCACATGATGTGTCCGCTGTTATTGATAGTGCCGGAGCTCTTACGCTACAACCCGTTCCATTGGGCAATTATACTTTCCATTTGGTTGATGATTGTGGTAATGTGTACGACCCTGTAAATGTTGCGGCTCCAACCCTAGTCAATCAGGGGCTCAAAATTGATGTGCTCCAAGGTTGCGATACCGGAAAAGCTTCGCTAAAAATGGTAAGCAATAACAGCAAACTCACTTCTGTCAAAATTTTGGCCGCTCCTGCTGTCTATCCTTTCCCGCTTCCTCACGATATTTCCAATCACATTATTGGCACCGGGGAATTGTATCTTGACAATTTACCTACCGGAAACTATAGTTTTACTACACTTGATGAATGTAATTTTACTTCAAATGCTACTACGAATATTGATGGCTATCAGGTAACGAGCAGTTCCTTTTCTCTGGTACCGGATTGTGGTGTTTTTAATATATCACTTAATTTTACCGATAATGTTACCGAAGCAGAGACTTTTGGGCTTCAAAAATTACTCAATCCAGTTACAAATACTTGGGGAAATCCTGCTACCGGAGCAGTTTATGTTGACGGAACTCCGCCAGATTCCACAAACTCCTATCTGATTGATAATAATGCAACAACCTACAATCTGACCTTTAACGGAACCTTCCGCATCGTACATTACTTTAGGTCTTTCAATAACGGAAGTGCCATCAACAATGGATTGGTAGCTACTGCTAATAAAGATTGCATCGAAATATTATCACCAACACTAAGTTTCAATAATGCATTAGCTATAAATGATGTACTCCGTATTCCGTGTTCGACCACCGGAAATTTTGATGTTTTGGTTGATACCAGCGGACCGGCTCCGCTGCATTACAGCATTATTGAAAAAGACACCCTCCCAATGCTGATTGACAACGGGAATTCCAACATTTTTCAAAACCTGTCTCCGGGCATCTATAAATTCCTGGTAGAAGATAGTTGCGGCAATAGTGTTACCCGAACTTTTGACGTTTCCGATTTAGGTTCACTGGTTACCATTTATCCTATCTGTAATATGATAAGCTGCAGTCCTAATATTACAGGCAATGAAACCTTTGACCTGACAACTCAAACGCCAATAATTCTTGGTATTCAGTCACCTGCTGATTATACATTGTCGTACTATCTTACGCAAGCCGATGCCGACAGTAATAGCAATCCAATAACGAATCTAACGGCATTCAATCCTCCCAATAATCCACAAACCATTTACATCAGGTTAATCTTTAATCAGTTGCCCAATTGTTATCAAACAGGTTCTTTTGATGTCGTTACCGGTCAAAATCCAAGGATAAATCTACTGCCGGAATATATAGCCTGTGACGGATTGCCTGTTACACTGGATGCTTCGGTTGGAAACTCACCTGCTACTACATATTCCTGGTCGAATGGTTCCAGTGATCCGGCGGTAACTATAAGCAATATTGGCATTACACAAATTAATGTGGTAGCAACGAATCATTACGGGAGTTGCAACAATGTCGACTTTACCTGTAATTCCACAAAAGATATTACTGTAAATATTGCCGACCTTCCGGTAATTGATCATATAGATACTCAGGATTGGACAGACAATCAAAACAGCATTACGGTAGTATTAGATCATCAGGGAAATTTTGAATTTTCTATTGATGGCGTCAACTTTCAGCAAAGTAATACTTTTGACGGACTGTTGCCCGGCCTTTATACCATATATGTTAGGGACGCTGGTGGCTGCCGCACCGTAACTCAGGAAATATGGTTGCTCAACTATCCTAAAT
>CAMFLD010000392.1 GCA_945957245.1 uncultured Flavobacterium sp.
CCAACTGAAACACTGTTTTTTTGGCTTTTTCATTGAGAAATGGCATTACTCCCAAAAAAAGCAAAAACAGGGCATGGTACATCTGGTATTTTACACCGGTCTCAAAGGACGAAAGTTGTTCTAAAGACAAATATTTTTTTAGGGCATGGGCTCCGAATGCACCAAAAATAATTGCCGTTGCACCCATTAATGCCGCTACTGAGGTAATTTTTCTTTCCATTGCTGTTTGTATATACTAAAACACAAATTTATTCGTTATCTAGATACCTTTTAAGAAATTTGATATTTCTTTTGTCCTAAAGTTACAGGATTAACCATTTTAAAAATTTTATATTTGCACCATTAATTTTCCAACATGAAATCTAAGATTCACACCTACCTGAAAAACACTCAAGGCTTTGTCAAAACCGGACTTGTTATTCTTTGTACTGTTTTTGCACTGTCTTCATTTACAGCGGCAAACGCACAGACCATAAAACCGGGCGAAAGGCTAGTTTTCTCAGGCTCCTATAATATGAGCGGTCTAATGACCCAATTAGCACAGGTTACCATGGCAACCGAAAATGTAGCTACTTCCAAAAATACGTACCTGCATCTGAGCTTTGAGTTATCTACTTACAGCAAATGGGATTCATTCTTTAAAATCAGGGATGTTTATGAATCTTATGTAAATCCGGAAAATCTAAAACCAAGCCTATATAAAAGGAGTATTGATGAAGGTGGTTATAAAAAGAAGGAAAAATATGTTTTCAAAGGCAATACCATAACCAGCACCGTTAAAAAAAGAAACTATCCGGAATCAGGAAAGACTTTTAGCATTGGCGCTTCTACTCAGGATGTAGTGTCTCTTTTGTATAAACTGAGAACTATGGACTTATCCAAATTCAAAGAAGGTCAAACTCAAAACCTGGTAATCGTTTTTGATGAAAAACAAATTCCGGTTACCTTAAAATACATGGGTAAGGAAACCGTATCTGCCGGGAATTTAGGCAAAAAAGAATGCTATAAAATTTCAATCGGTGCCAAAACAGATGCTTTAAAAGGCAAAGACAAAAACCTAATCTGGCTGACTGCCGACGACAAAAAAATCCCAGCCTTACTAAAATTCAGTATTCCTGTTGGAACCGGTCAATTGGCCTTAACTTCTGCCTCAGGCCTTTAACCTATTTAATATATGAGAGGATTATTTTCATTTTTAGCATACGCATTTACGGCCTTGTCTATTGTTTTTTCATTGATGCCAATGGACACCATCGCTTTTTTACCTATAGGTTTGGCAGTTGCTTTCTCATTGCTGTTCCTCAGAAAATCAAAAGAAACCCAAAAGAAAATCCCCAACATCCTGATATTTATCTGTCTGCTTTGTTCGGCATTTGTGATTGGAAAAACATTATTTGTACAAGACAAAGTAGAGAAAGACACTAAGTTTGAACAGCAAAAACAGGAATCCAATCAGGAATCCAAAAAAGAGCTCGAAAACCTGGAAAAGGATTTGGAATAATAAACTAACGCATGAGAAACATATTAATCATTGGTGCCGGACGTTCAGCATCTTCACTGATACAATATTTACTAAATAAATCAGAACAGGAAAACCTGCACCTGACTATAGGCGATTTGTCATTGGAACTGGCACAACGCAAAACCAACAATCACCCCAACGCTACACCAATAGCCTTAGATATTCACAATGTTGAACAACGCCAAAAGGAAATACAGAAAGCAGACATCGTTATTTCGATGCTTCCGGCACACATGCATATTGATGTAGCAAAAGACTGTGTCGCCTTCAGGAAAAATATGGTAACTGCTTCTTATGTTTCTGATGCTATGCAGGCATTAGATGAAGCTGTAAGAGCCAATGGTTTGGTTTTCATGAACGAAATTGGATTAGACCCGGGCATTGACCACATGAGTGCCATGAAAGTCATCCATGAAATTGAGGAAAAAGGAGGAAAAATGATTCTTTTTGAATCTTTCTGCGGAGGATTGGTTGCCCCGGAATCTGATAACAATCTTTGGAATTACAAATTTACCTGGGCTCCAAGAAATGTTGTCCTTGCCGGACAGGGTGGTGCTGCAAAGTTCATCCAGGAGGGCAAATACAAATACATCCCTTATCACAAACTATTCAGGAGAACCGAATTTTTATATGTTGAAGGTTACGGGAAATTTGAAGGATACGCCAACCGTGATTCATTAAAATACCGAAGCGTATATGGCTTAGATGATGCACTAACGGTTTATCGGGGTACTATTCGTCGTGTTGGCTTTTCAAAAGCATGGAACATGTTTGTACAACTCGGTATGACCGATGATACATATATACTTGACGATTCTGAAAATTTAAGCTACCGGGACTTCATCAATTTGTTTTTGCCTTATTCGCCTACGGATTCTGTCGAAATCAAAACCAGGCTGCAACTCGGAATAGAACAGGATGATATTATGTGGGACAAACTTTTGGAATTGGATTTATTCAATCCTAACAAAAAAGTAGGTCTTAAAAATGCTACTCCGGCGCAAATTCTGGAGCATATCCTAAACCAAAGCTGGGCACTGGAACCACACGACAAGGATATGATTGTTATGTACCATAAATTGGGATACGAAATCAATGGCCAACGTAAACAGATTGACTCAAAAATGGTTTGCATTGGTGATGACCAAACTTACACCGCTATGGCAAAAACTGTAGGCCTTCCTGTGGCAATGGCCGCCATTCAAATCCTGAACGGCAAAATCAAAACTCCGGGGGTACAACTGCCAATACGCAAAGAAGTTTATGAACCAATATTAAAAGAACTGGAAGAATTTGGAGTAATTTTCAATGAAACCGAAATGCCCTATATTGGATATAATCCTGATAAATTGATGGGGAATTAATATAAAAACAGAAAGCCGCTCTTTGCGGCTTTTTTTATATCTCGTCAGAGAAAATTACTATTCTACTTCAAACAAAGAACCTACTTAACTTCAATTCTTACTCAAAAATAATATCGTTTCTCATGGTTTATTTTTTAATTTGTAATTCAACGGCTACGTAAATATATAAAAAAAACATTAGTTATAAATTATAAACGTTTTTTATTCTATTTTATTATATCAAAATTCTCTCCAGAATCAAATTTCCCATTCTTTATGGTATTACTGGGATCTTTAAAAATCTGAACATGGACTTTTCTCCTTCCGCTTTTGGAATGTGTAGAAT
>CAMFLD010000393.1 GCA_945957245.1 uncultured Flavobacterium sp.
GATCAGCCTCGGTCTCGTGGGCTCGGAGATGTGTATAAGAGACAGCTATTGGAAAAGCCGGGTCAACTCCTAAAAAGCCTTTAGTTGGATTTGACTTTATATCAAAAATGGTAATCTTATCCCCTTTTGAAGCTACTCTCATTATTTTTTGATACATATTGTCATCAATTTTATTCCCTTTAATATTCACAGCCTGCATACCGGGAACTTTAATACTAAACTCTTTTACAGTAATTCCAGGATACTTCGCATTATTAAACTTATAGGCTATTAGAGCATTTTTAAGCTGTTCTTTTCTCATCTTAATCGGCATATTTGCTGGAATACCATTGATTGTGGCAAAAGGAATAGGTTTGCTAATTGAAATAGTATCTTTTTGACTATAAAAAGGAATGGTAAATAATAAAGCCATAATTAAAATCAAAACTCTCATAAACAGATATTTAATTTATAAATGTATGAATTTTAGAAATAAATTAAAAGGTATTATTTAACCTAAGGATTCTAAAAAAGGTACCTTTTCAAGTACCTTTTTTTACAACTTCTATTTATTTTCCTTCATCAAACCATTACTAAAACGGTAACTTGCTGTTTGATAATTGGCTATTGTTTTATTTTTCAATACCTGATCTGATTCCTTTCTATCTTTCATTTCTTTCGTTTTAGGATTCCAATCATATTGGTTACATTGTTTTCTGTCGTTTATTTCGGTGAAAATATTATGTTGTAGTAGACCTATAGTTCTGTAATTTCCAAGTAAAGCTCGCTCTTCATTTGGCTGAACCAAACGGATGTCTTTTCCATATAATGAAGTGGTATACGTCCAGTTCAAATAGCCGAAAATCGTAGGCATCAAATCGATTTGTGAAACCAGTTTGTTGATTCTTTGAGGAGCAAATCCTGAATTATAAATCATGGCCGGAATATGATGTTTGTCAATGTTTACTTCCCATTTTCCTGCACTATTCGCACAATGATCTGCAACAAAAAGGAAAAGGGTATTCTTAAACCAAGGCTTATTTTTAGCACGCTCCAAAAATTTTCCAATAGCATAATCGGTATACTTTATAACCGATTCCCTCATTCCCTGCGGCATATCGATAGTATGTTGTGGGAATGAATAAGGTTTATGATTGGAAGTGGTCATGATAAAATTAAAAAACGGTTTACCGGATTTATAGTTGGCATCAGCAATCTTAAGGGTTTTGTTGTAAATATCCTCGTCACAGATTCCCCAGGCATTTTCAAAGGTTACCTCATTATCTTCTATATTGATACGCTGCGTTTTTATATTGTCTGCTAAAGGATTTCCACGGTTCCTGTCTACGATATTAAATCCCTGTCCTCCAAAGAATGTGTTCATATTGTCAAAATAGCCATCTCCTCCGTAAATAAAGTTCAGGTTATAATTTTTCTGTCTCAATACAGTGGCAATAGAATATAAATTGGAATTATGAGGACGTCTTACAATACTGTTTCCCGGAGTTGGTGGTACAGATAATGTCAAAGCTTCCATTCCTCTTACTGTTCTGGTTCCGGTAGCATACAAATTGGTAAAAAAGATACTTTCTTCTGTCATTTTATCAAGATTAGGCGTAAGCTGTTGTGTGTTACCAAAAGCTCCCATGAATTCGGCACTAAAACTTTCTATACAAACTAGTATAATATTAGGATGAGCTTCAGTTCCTGGGTTACTGACCTGACGGTTTAAATCTGTTTCCTTATTGGAAAGATAAGTTTGATTGCTTTGTTTAAGTTCCTTTTTAACTAATGCAAATGCTTGATTTTGTGGTAGTTTTTGATAAAAAGTATCATAATCCAATTCATTGGAACGAAAAGCGGCAAAAAACGAATAAACACCGTTTTTAGAAAGTTCGTTTACATACAGATTCTCATTAATTTCTGCCATTTTATTGGTTACAAACTGAATATAAATGAAGCTTATTAAAGCCAAAACTACTGTGTAAGTCAAACGTTTTTTAAAGGTAAAATGACTTGAAAAGGTAAGACTGAATTTTTTTGTCTTGTGAAAATAAAAGAAAATTAATCCTGTCAATGCCAATAAGGTAATTATCAATAATGGCAATGGGTAAGACTGATTAATATTTTCAACAACTTCAAAGGTATAAATCAGGTAATCTACGGCGATAAAATTAAATCGGGTGTTGAATTCGCCCCAAAAAGGAAACTCAGCTAAAAAGGAAAAAACCGTAATGAAAAAAGTAAAGAAAAGAATTAGGTAAGTCAGAATTCTGTCTACTTTGTTTCCTGAATTTTTAGAAGGAAAAAGTAATAAATATAAGGCATAGGGCAGTATGAAAAAAACAGCTGTTCCAAAATCATACATAAAGCCTAGTCCAAATATACTGAGTATGTTCAGTATTGAAAAATCCATGGATTTGAAGGACATGACGAATAAAATCATCCTTACTAAAAATCCTAATGAACAATAAAGTGCTATAAATTTTTTGAGAATCGCATAACGATTTCCTGTATTTTCTTTCATTTTTATTTATAAATTGGGGTTGATAAAATAAATGTCAAAGATACTCAAAGAAAACGGAGCTTGTGTTTTTCAGGGAATGAGAAAATCAGGTAACGGAATTATTTCCTACTCTCAAATTTTTCAATAGCTTTATTTACAATCTTATCTTGAGAAAACCAACCCTGGCTTAAAAGAAAAAGCCCTGAAATAATCAAAACAATACTAATGAATTTTTTAATCAACCTGATGTTCTTTGGGTTTAAATAACTTCGTAGTTGCTTGGCTAATAATATTTTAAATATATCAATTACAAAATAAGTCAGTACCATCGTAATCAGGAATGTAAACATCCTTGTTGGGTCCAATTGCATTTTCGGCCCGATTGTAATGAGAATAACCAGCCAATAACCTAGTACACCCACATTAATAAAATTGAGGAAAAAACCTTTGATGAAAAGTGACAGGTAATTATTTTTTGCCAGTTCATTTGGATCTTCCTCATCGATACCTTTTTTATTTTCCTTTTTATTTTTCAGGAATGAAATAATACCGTAAGTGAGCATTACCAAACCACCAAAAATAAATAACGCAGGATCATCCTTGATACTTTGAATCAATCTATAACTACTGAAATAAGCTATAAGGATAAAAATGATATCGGCTAGAACTACTCCTAAATCAAACGAAACAGCTGCTCTAAACCCTTTTACTACAC
>CAMFLD010000394.1 GCA_945957245.1 uncultured Flavobacterium sp.
ATCCGGAACCTTTAAAAGGGTTTCTGTATCTGAACCATTAATTACATATTTTGAGTATAATAATTATAATCTTTCAAAATAGTCTGAACAAATTCCCTGTTATTTTTGGAATCGTTTTTAATTCCGGTTACCTGTTCAATTTTACCCACTAATTTATTTAACATTTCAACATCTGCCTTTTTCAAAGAAGCCTGATACGTTTCTTTTATAATTCGGACGTCATTATCGGTAAGTTTGATAACCAAAGGATATTGGGGTTTGTATTCCTCGTCCAAATCTTCTAAAATAGTATGACTGATATTGATTTTGCTTTTCAGCGTAATTACTGCGGTTCCCGCAGACAAATCACCTAAACGCTGCGTTTTATCATTAACTACCATCGCAATCAGTCCAACAATCCCGCTGCTGAATGAGATGTCTATAATCCTAAATAGCCAACGAATTAGATAATCTCCAAAAGATGCCTGATAACCGTCGATTTTAACCACCTTAATTTTCAATAATTTCTTCCCGAAAGTCTGACCTTCAAGTAGCGATTCCTGAAGTATGGAATAAATAACTATCGGTAATGCAAAAATCATGTAGATAGCCATTTGAGACCAATGATCAAGTCTGTTGATTATGCGGTTGATTTCCAACAGATAGAAAAAAACATAAAAAACAGCTATGAGATAAGCAATTTTAATCAGCAAATCAATAAAATAGGCTCCTATTCTTTCTCCTACAGAAGCTGCTGAGAAATTTATTATAACATTTTGCGTTGTATTTATTGAAAGTTGTGTCATAATTCCTATTTTAGCCTCCATGAGGGAAATTGCATTTATTAAGCAAAACAAACAAAAATGGCTCGACTTTGAAGAAGCAATTTTTGGTAAATCTAAAAAAAATCCTGATGAAATGGCAAGTTTGTACATTCATTTGGTTAATGATTTATCCTATGCACAAACCTATTACCCTAAGAGTAAGACTGTTGTCTATTTAAATTATTTAGCCTCACAGATTTATCAAAAGATTTATAAAACAAAAAGGGAGGAAAAAAACAGGCTTATTTATTTTTTTAAAACCGAAGCTCCTTTATTGGTTTACCAATATCGCAGGTATGTATTATATGCATTTGTCTTATTTTTTGCCTCTGTGTCAATAGGCGTTGTTTCGGCAAAATATGATGAAAATTTTGTCCGGCTGATACTGGGTGACGGATATGTAAACATGACAATGGAAAACATTAAAGACGGAAATCCGGTTGCTGTTTACAAATCAGGAAGTAATTGGGGCGGATTTATTGGCATTACACTGAATAACCTTTATGTTGGAGTCCGTTGTTTTATTTATGGGATATTTGCAGGCATAGGTACTTTTTGGGTATTGATAGAAAACAGTATCATGCTGGGTTCATTCCAATATTTCTTTTATAAGGAAGGTGTATTTGGAAAAAGTATCAGAGGTATCTGGCTTCATGGTTCCATGGAAATTTTCGGTATGGTTATAGAGGCTGCTTCCGGTTTTATCCTTGGTGCTTCCCTACTTTTCCCAAGAACCTTTTCCCGATTAAATTCTTTTAAAATTGGTTTTAAAGATGGTTTAAAAATATTCCTTAGTACTGTTCCCTTCACAATTGCTGCCGGATTTATTGAGGGTTTTGTAACACGATATGCCATAGAAATGCCCCATTGGATGAATTTTATTATCATTTTTGGCACACTTTCTATAATATCCTTTTATTTCTTAATTTACCCATCAATCGTTCATAAAAAAATAAACTCATAATTATGTTCATACTATTCAAAAAAAGAGATTTTGGAGATTATGTTAGCGATACCTTCCAGTTTTTTAAAGCAACCGGAAGACATTATCTTAAAAACTATTTTACCATTAGCGGAATATTGTTAGTTATCCTAGCAGGCCTTACTTACTTTTTATTCCACGTCTATTTTGATTTTATTATAAGCGGAAGGTTAGCAGTCAACAAGAATTTAGATTACTTACAAAATTTTACTGAAACCAATCTTGGTCTGATCATTATCGGGGCAATTTTGTTTTTTATTTTTATTATCTTTTTGAGCATGCTCAATTATTCCATCCCGGTAATTTACCTGGATTTATATGCAAAAAATAAAGGAAATTCATTTGGAGCAAAAGATATATTAGATAGGTTTAAAAGCAGTTTCGGAAGAATCCTGATTTTCTTTTTAGGTTTATTTTTTATCGTGACTCCTTTGTTGATTTTAATCTTTACTTTACTGGTTCTGCTTTGCTTTATAATTATAGGTATTCCACTAATTCTTTTTGCGATACCTACGGCAATGAGCTGGATTACGCTTAGTTTTTATGAGTTTTTAAATAATGATAAAAACTTTTTTGAAGCTCTTGGCAGTGGTTTTAAGCACATCCAAAATCAGTATTTCCCTAATATTGGCTCGTTAATGATCATATATATCATTATCCAGATTGCAATGTCAGTTTTTACCATTATTCCTTATGCCTTCGGAATGGCTTCTCTTTTTACTTCAAATGGGGCTGGTGACCATAATGAAACTCTGTCTACCATAAAGGTTCTGATAACAATCATTATGGTAATTTCTATCTTGATGAGTTATATCTTAAATAATCTCCTGTTTATCAATCAGGGTTTGGTTTATTACAGCCGAAGAGAAAATGATGAAAATATAAGTTCTAAAGATTCCATAGATTTAATTGGCAGTGAATAAATTCATTTTGTTTTTTTGGCTTCTTATTTCTGCATCCGTTTGGTCGCAGGACTCCTTGGCTGTTGCCAAAAAACAGACTATTAAATTTACAGAAAAAGATATAAAAATCGATCGTGACAGCGTTTCTTTTAAGCCAAAATTCGAACCCGGTTTTAAGCAAAAATACAAGTCGGATGATTTTAAATATGAAGTAATAGTTTCAGATAAAAGCATCTGGGATAGGTTTATGGAATGGCTGGCCCAATGGTTCAAAAAGTTTTTCGGACTGCCAAACATGGAAATGTCATATAAATACCTTGGCTACATTTTAAAAGGAATTGCCGTTATAATTGTAGCCTATGTAATCTACCTGATTACGAAAATTATACTCAATAAAGAAGGTAAATGGGTATTTGGCAAATCAACAACACGAAAAATTTTTACTGATGAAGAAATCGAAAAGAATCTGATTCATATCGATTTTGAAAAACTGATTCAGGAGACATTAAA
>CAMFLD010000395.1 GCA_945957245.1 uncultured Flavobacterium sp.
AACAAAAAAATAATTTAAATCATAAATTATCAACTAACCCTTTGATTTGGTTAAATGTACTGATTTTTTTGGAATGTGATGAGGCTTCAATAAATTGTGACATTCTTCCTAATGCCCAAAATTCAGAGGTTTCATCAAGAATATCCTGCTCTATTTCATTTACATAACTATTTATTTCATCTTTGGTAGGTTCAACAGTCATGTAAGATATATAGGTTATATTATCAAAATAGCGCTTCAAGTCTTTTAGGCAGAAAATAGGGATATTACTTCCAAGATAAATGGTTTTATAACCTTTATTAAGAATTTCATAGTTCACAAACATAAGCCCTAATTCGTGAATTTCATTTTCAGGCAAGTACAAAACAAAAACCCTGTTTTCATTATAATGAGCCTTCATCTGAAGTTTCTCTGTTTCAGATAATATTTTCTGTTTTATTAAATGAGATATAAAGTGTTCATGAGCAGGGGAAATGGTATCGGTTTGCCACAATAGCCCTATTTCATTGACTAATGGTAAAAATACTTCATAAAATACATCGCTGAATGATATTTCAGTAAGCAATGTGTCAAAGGTATTCATGAATAAAGTTTGATCAAAATTGATCATTGCCATTTTAAATGAGCTTACAGCATGGTGTTTTGCACTTTTGTTAGAAATGATTTCATTTACCAGTTGCGGTATCTTTTCTTTAGGAAACTTAGAAATCTTGGAAATTTTGTAACCATGCTGGTGCAGCAAAGTTATGTTGAGCAGCCTTTGCAGGTTTTCAATATTATAGAGACGGATGTTTGTTTCCGTTCTCATCGGTTCCAGTACATTATAGCGTTTCTCCCAAATCCTTATCGTATGAGCTTTAATACCGGAAAGATTTTCCAAATCCCTGATGCTGAAAACATTTTTAATATTACCCATAATTTGTTAAGCCTTTAGAAGCAAATGTATAAAAAAAAAGAGGTATCTATTTAGCAGTATTTTTTTGTGTTGATTTTAAAAGGTTTTAAGATAAGCATTTTAATGGTTATTATTGTGAGAATAGTAAGCGGTAAAGTTAATTTAACAGGAAATAGTTGTTTTTTTAAGGCTTAAAATTTTGAAATACAATTAATTATTGTTACATTGGTCTTGTTGAAAGTGCTTTTTTGCACAAAAATCTATAAACTGAATATCCCCTTTTTTATCTCCCTGACAGCTATTACACTTTATATAGCTTAATAAACTGTTTTTGCTAATGACTTGAGGTAAGTTTTATTATTAATTTAATACTTATGTCATCATGAAAATTATTAGCTGTTTTATTTTGTCCTTCATCGTATCTTTAGCGTATTCTCAAAAAAAAATCTCAAGGCTTGACAGCCTCTGGCAAATTTTACCTAAAGTTAAAGGCATTCAAAAACTACAGGTCCTTTCGGATATTAGTGAAGTTAATTTGTTACAGAATAACTTTGAATATTTTAGATTGAATCAGATCAGATTGGGAAAGGAGCTTGAGAAAAACATAAAAGGTTCTGAAGAGGTAAGAGAAGTTTATTACTGTAATCAGGCTTATTACTATGCTAATATAGGTGAATTTAAAGAACCCATTATCTATTATGAAAAATTGTTAGCCGTTCCATCCGATAGTGATAAATCATTACAGCTCAAAGTTATGGCCTACACTAATTTGTCTGAGATTTTTAGGGGTTTGCAACAATTTCAGGAAGCATTAGAATACCTGGATAAAGCACAAAAATTAATTTCTAATCGGAAGACAGATTTATATACTAAATTAATTATTGTTCTCAATCAGGCTAAAATTTACAAGGATTTAACGGAACTGGCTCAAGACAAAAAACCAAATGATGAAAAAATATATTTTAAAAAATCGTACAGCGGATATGTGACCGTATATAATAGCCTTAAGGATTTAGAATTACATCCTAATGCTGATGGTCTTAGATTAATTCAGATTTATGATGTGACGGCTGCAGGTCTGTATTTCTGCAAAAAGAGAAATGAAGCTGAAAGGCTTTTTAATTATGGGGAAAACTTTTTACTTAAATATAATCTATATGGTTTTTATTATAATTTTAAGACCATAGAATTTAACACTAAAATTGAAGATAAAAGCCTGACATCTTCCGATTGTGAATTGCTCTTAAAGAATATTGACAAGACAATCGATATGAAAATCCCTGAACAGAATTCTAATTTTTATTTTGAGTTATACCGTAGAAAAGCTGAATTGCTTTATAAGCTTAAGCGTTATCAAGAATCAAAAGTGTTTTTTGAAAAAGCTGAAAAACTATTGGAATTAGATCCGGATAATATATTTACAATGAACACTTACATGATAATGGGGGATATATATGAAAAAACGAAAAACTTAAATAAATCAGTATTGTATAAAAACATGGCACTTAAAGTAGCTCAAGAGCTATTAGACAGTAATTCACTTGAAGGAGAAAAAAAGACACATGCATTATTGCAGATACAGAAGATGCGGCAGGCTAAAGCATTGGAGTTTGAGAAAATTAAATCTGAGAGAAACCGAAATTATGCCATAATGCTTTTACTCGGATTGATTCTGGCTATTGTGATTGTGGTTTTATTGATATTATTTAACAAAAACCTGAAAACCAGACAAAAGTTATTATTCAGTGAACTGAATTACAATAAAGAAGTAGCCCTAAAAAATGAATTGGATAGTATTTATAAAGTAAAATTCGATATCGAACGGCAAAAGACCTTAGCGGAATCGGAAAAGGATATTGCCAAAAATCTGCATGATGATTTAGCGTCGGGATTAGCGGCTATGAATTTCTTTATAAAGGACAAAATATCATTTGCCACTACTGACAAGGATAAAAAGAGTTTTAGTGAAATTAAGGAAGAAGTAAACAGCATGTACGAAGGTTTGAGGAAATACATTCATAATCTGTATAATAACAAGAATCTTGTACTTAGTGTTAATGAATATCTGTACAACCTGATGAGGCAAAATGAATCGTTGAATTCTATCAAATTCAATGTTCAGGCAGATTTTCCGATGATGGATAAAATGCTGAGTGTATTTCAACAAAACCAATTATACAGAATTATAAAAGAAATGGTTGTTAACAGTTTAAAGTATTCTAATTCAAAAAATATTAACGTAACTATAGGAATTAAAGATGGGCATTGTCAATTTACCGTAGAAGAT
>CAMFLD010000396.1 GCA_945957245.1 uncultured Flavobacterium sp.
ACTGCATATCGTCGGCAGCGTCAGATGTGTATAAGAGACAGCTCTTATCGAGCACAAACGTATTATTACTACTGTTGCTAAAGCTAAAGCGCTTAAACAATTCGTTGAGCCACTAGTAACAAAATCTAAAGAAGATACAACTCACAATCGTCGTGTGGTTTTCGCTTACATCAGAAACAAATATGCTGTAACAGAATTGTTCAGAGAAGTTGCTGCAAAAGTTGGAGATCGTCCAGGTGGATATACACGTATCATCAAAATGGGTAACCGTTTAGGAGATAACGCTGATATGGCCATGATTGAATTAGTAGACTTCAACGAACTATACAACGGAGGTAAAAAAGAAGAGAAAAAAGGTAGAACACGTCGTGCTAAGAAAACTTCAGCACCTGCTGCTCCTGCCGCTCCTGCTCCAGTTGTAGAAGAAACTCCTGTAGCTCCGGTTGCAGAAGAAGCTGCACCAGCAGTAGAAGAAGTAGTTGAAGAAACTCCGGTTGCTGAAGTTGAAACTCCGGTTGCTGAAGCTGAAGAAGCTCCAGCTGCAGAAGAGACTCCAGAAGCACCTGCTACAGATGAGGAATCTAAAGAAGAAGAAGCATAATGAATGCCACTTCAAAATATCAAAAGGATAAACATTACGTTTATCCTTTTTTTTTGATTTTTTATGAGCTAATCCCGCCATACGCTATATCTTTTTTCAAGAAAAAAGGATGCCGCTCCTGTCGGGGCTAAACGATTAAGCATTGTTTATAAACTTTAATAATTCTTTTTAAAATTTCGCAGATAAATAAATAAATTTGTCAAACACAACTACACTATGCAACACACAACAAAATCAAAAGCTATTTTACTACTAGCTGACGGAACCATTTTTCATGGGAAATCAATTGGAATCCAAGGGAAAACATTCGGAGAAGTATGCTTCAATACCGGAATGACCGGATATCAGGAAATCTTTACCGACCCATCTTATTATGGGCAGATTATGGTAACGACCAACCCACATATCGGAAACTATGGTGTCAATTCGGAAGACGTAGAGTCTGAAAAAATTATGATTTCAGGACTAGTTTGTAAAAATTTCAGCTTCAATCACTCTCGTCCCAATTCTGAAAGTAATCTTTACGACTATTTTGAAAAACAAAACCTAATCTGCATTTCTGATGTTGATACCCGTGCTTTGGTAAGCTACATTCGTGATAACGGAGCCCAAAACGCCGTAATCTGCACCGATGGTACACCAATCTCCGAACTCAAACAATTACTGGGTAAAGTTCCTGACATGAAAGGCTTAGAATTAGCTTCTAAAGTTTCAACCAAAGAACCTTACTTTTTTGGCAACGAAAATGCTAAATATAAAATCGCTGCTTTAGATTTAGGAATAAAACTAAACATACTGCGGAATTTAGCTAAAAGGGACTGTTACATAAAAGTGTTTCCTTATAACGCCACTTTTGAAGATATGAGCGCCTTTAATCCAGATGGATTTTTCCTTTCTAACGGACCCGGTGACCCAGAACCATTAACCGAAGGAATCGAAATTGCCAAAAAGATTATCGCAGCAGACAAACCATTATTTGGCATCTGTTTAGGGCATCAAATGATAGGCTTAGCCAATGGAATCTCCACATATAAAATGTTTAATGGTCATAGAGGAATCAACCATCCTGTTATGAATATAAAAACCGGTAAAGGAGAAATTACATCCCAAAACCACGGTTTTGCAGTTAATAGGGAAGAACTCGAACAACATCCGGATTTGGAAATTACCCACTACCATATCAATGATAATACAGTAGCAGGCATGCGAATGAAATCAAAAAATGTTTTCTCTGTGCAATACCATCCGGAAGCAAGTCCCGGGCCACACGATTCATCCTATCTTTTTGATAATTTTATTACCAACATAAAAAAAGCGAAAAACATACTCGAGGTATAGTTCTCCGCCTTTCAAGTAAATAATGCCAAAAAGATTAGTCATTATAGGCAAATTTGGTATGGATATCATCAAATTCCCCATTATGTTTCAGGAATTCTGAATTGATTGAAAACCAATTGTCATACATTGTTTTCTTAGTATTTTGAATATCATTGAAAACAGCATAGAACATATTCTTTTTGGCATTATAATTTCTTACCGCTTCATTATAAGCATTTATTTTTTCAGGAGTTTCAGGACTATTTGATTTTTTAAGCCCTTGTAATATTTCGTATTGGGTAGCATATTCCTTAAACAAATTAGCAAGTTGTACTTTTTGATCGTTAATGAAATTAGCATACTGAATATTAGCATTATTAAGAGAATTGTCCTTGAAATAGTTGTTGTATTCCGTAGTTTTCTCCAATATTTGCTGGTGCATTACCGCAATCATATTCATGCATTCGTCAAAACCTTTTTTGTCAACAGCTGCAATAACTTTGGATAATTTTTCATCCATAACATTGAGTTTGTAAAATAAAATGTTCTGATAGGCATTGTATTCTAAAATGTTTTTACCAACAGGGGCTTTGAAGTGAAAACGATAGCAGGAACCAAAGTACTTTTTGTCATTTTCATAATTTTTAAGCTCTTTATAGTAATCCATCATTTCAGTTTCCTTTTTGGCTAGATTTTCACCAATTTCAGGAAGTGAAAGATTGCTTTGGTAATCATAGTCAGATAAGATAAGGCTCCCATTTTTAAGAGATTCAACTGTTTTTTCATTCATTTTTATAAAACTATCCCTTAACATGGTATTGCCCTGAAAACCTTTATCGGTTCTTCTCAAAAGATTATTGATGTTCTCAATTTTTTCTATAATTCGGGCTGCAGTAACTTTGGATCTGGAATCCAATTGAGATTCCACAATAGTAACTGTATAGTCCATCAATGCCTTTTTTACATACATTTCATTTTTTCCAAAATCTTCAAGATAGGCATCAATGGTTCTGTAATTTTGAGATTGTAAAGGTGCAGGTAAAAAGGCAATAAATAATAAACAAGCTTTTAATAATAAATTGCTTTTAGAGCGGAATGGAGTAGTTATCTTTTTCATGACGCAATAGTTTTATTTTTATGTTGTAAAATTAGCTCCGCCCCAAGCAGATTTTGTTACAGGAAAATTTCGAAAAATTATATAATTCTCACTATTGTCTTTATTAATGAAATAGTGAGCCAACTAA
>CAMFLD010000397.1 GCA_945957245.1 uncultured Flavobacterium sp.
ACATTAGGGTTTATCAATAGTTTCAGGTAAATAAATAACTTATTTTTAACTATATTTTTCCAAAAAATTTGTTTAATTCCAAAATTGTGCTAAATTTGGAATATAATTGAACCACAAAAATTGCTTTTGCCTATAGAAAACAAATACTTTTTAGATTAAAAACCACTTTTTTTTAACTGTACTAAAAGGTATTATTATGGCAAAAACGCAGCTCCCTGATGCGATATTAGTTAATAAGTACATTGCTGGCGATGAAAATTCCCTTGCACTGCTTGTTGAACGGCACCAGTCAAAAATTTACGGATATATCTATTCGAAAGTTGCTGACAGAGACCTTACGGAAGATATTTTTCAGGAGACCTTTTTTAAGGTAATCCATACCCTGAAAAGTAAACGATACTATAATGAAGAAGGTAAATTTTTATCTTGGGTTTTACGTATCGCCAACAACCTGATTGTTGACAAATTCCGTAATGATAAAAAAATGTACATGAAAAGAGATACAGAAGATTTTTCTGTTTTCGCAATGATTACGGACAGCTCTCCCAATATCGAAAAGGAATTGATAAAAAATCAAGTGGATATGGATCTGAAAAAAATAATTCAGGAGCTTCCGCAGGATCAGAGAGAAGTACTGATGATGCGCTATTATTCTGATATGAGTTTCAAGGAAATAGCAGATATTACTGGGGTTAGCGTTAATACTACTTTGGGTAGAATGCGCTATGCATTAACGAACTTAAGAAAGGTTATAGAAAAAAATCAAATTTATTTACCATCTTAAACAATAAAATGTAATTTTTTGCGTTATATATAAAACATCAAAAACTAACCGATTTTTTATATGGCAAAACTTTACTCTAAAAGAAAATTAGCACCCAAAAAAATGTTACCCAAAAAAGAAACAATCCGCTTAATACTTCAATATTCTTGTGCATTGAATATCGTTAAGGCAGGTAACATGAACTTCGACACTATTGCTAATTAAGGAACATCCCGATTTATTATCGGGATGTTTTTTTATTTACTTCTTCCAAAACAGATTTTCGGCCTATAGCCCGTGTGATAAAATCTTTTTCCAGATTTAAACCTCGTGCCGGAGAATATTCTCTTCCATACCAAATAATCTGAAGGTGAAGGTCATTCCATAATTCTTTTGGAAAAATAGCTTTGGCGTCTTTTTCAGTCTGTACTACATTTTTGCCGTTAGACAAATTCCAGCGGTACATTAACCGGTGAATATGAGTATCCACAGGAAAAGCAGGAACTCCAAATGCCTGCGACATCACTACGCTTGCTGTTTTGTGCCCTACAGCAGGTAAAGCTTCCAATGCTTCAAAACTCTGGGGTACCTGCCCGTTGTGCTTTTCAATCAGAATTTCCGATAATCCATGAATTCCTTTTGATTTCATTGGTGAAAGCCCGCAGGGTTTAATAATTTCCTTAATCTCTTCAACAGAAAGTTTTACCATATCATACGGATTATCTGCTTTGGCAAATAGGAGAGGAGTTATCTGGTTTACACGCACATCGGTACATTGCGCAGAAAGTAAAACAGCAATTAATAAAGTATAGGGGTCTTTGTGGTCTAACGGAACCGGGATTTCGGGATAGAGTTCTTTTAACGAATTTATAACAAATGTTGCACGTTCTTTTTTGGTCATTACATTTAAATTTGAATTGTAAATTTATAAAACTTATGACCACATTACAAAAAGGAGATAAAGCTCCGCACTTTTCAGCAAAAGATCAGGATGGAATTACTCATTCCCTTGAAGATTATAAAGGGAAGAAGCTGGTTGTTTTCTTTTACCCTAAAGCGAATACGCCAACCTGTACCGACGAAGCCTGTAACATGCGGGATAATTATAATCGTTTCAAAGCTAACAATTATGAGTTGCTTGGAGTAAGTGCTGATTCCGCTAAAGCGCAGGGAAATTTTAGAAAGAAATTTGATTTGCCTTTTCCATTACTTGCAGATGAAGATAAATCGGTCATACAGGCTTTTGGTGTTTGGGGGCCAAAGAAATTCATGGGACGTGAGTTTGACGGAATCCATCGAACCACTTTTGTGATTGATGAAAATGGTATTATAGAAGAAGTAATAGCCGATGTCAAAGCTAAAGTTCATGCGGATCAGATTCTAAAATAACAGTCTTATATAAAGTTGAATTTGGCAGCCTGCTTAATCAGTACAGCAGTATTGCTTGCATTGAGTTTAGCCATAAGGCTCTTTCTATGGCTGTCTACCGTATGTGGACTTATGAATATTTTCTCGGCAATCTGCTGGTTGGTAAAACCTTCGGCAATCAATTCGAGAACTTCTTTTTCGCGACTGCTTAAAATGGGTATTTCGGATAGTTCTTTCTTTTCGGTAGGATTCAAATTTAAGGCTACACTAAGGTACATTTTTCCTTCGTCAACAGCCAAAAGGCATTTTTCAATCTCTTCTTTATTGGCATTTTTTACCAAATAACCGTCGGCTCCATTTTGTATCATTTGTGTAATGTAGCTTCTTTCGTTGAAAGTACTCATCCCTATAATCTTAATATCAGGAAAGTCACTTTTGATTTTTTTTGCTAATTCCATTCCACTGATTTCGGGCATGTTAATATCAGTCAGCACCATATCGGGCTGATGTATTTTTATAAGCTCAATGGCCTCATAAGCATTATTGGCAATGGCAGTTAAATCAACATAAGCGATTTGGTTTAACATAGCACGCAATCCTTCCAGCACCATCGGGTGGTCGTCTACAATAATAAGTTTTATTTTATCAGTCGTTTTCATTCTGGCATTCTATAAAAATGGATGTTCCTTTTCCGGGTTCTGATTTTATATCCATGGTTCCTTTGAGGTAATTTACTCTCGATTGGATACTCCGCATTCCTGCAGATTCCATAAAGTTAACTTTTTTAATATCAAATCCTTTCCCATTGTCTTCAATAGTAATGGTGAAATGTCCATTTTCCAAACGGAATATCTGTACCAGAATTTTTGAGGCCCCGGAGTGTTTTACAGCATTATTAACCAATTCCTGGACAATCCTGTAGAAAATGACTTCAGTAGCATTATTCATTTTTTCATTAATTCCATGCAGTTCACAGTTAATGGTGAAATCCTGATGGGCTGTCAACGATTCACAATAGTCCAAAAT
>CAMFLD010000398.1 GCA_945957245.1 uncultured Flavobacterium sp.
ACACTGACATCAAAAAACTGGAAAAAGAAGGAATGTCGGAAGATGTATGCAAATCGGCTGAAGAAGACATCCAAAAACTGACTGACAGTTTCATTAAAAAAATAGAAGAACATTTGGCTATCAAAGAAGCCGAAATTATGAAAGTCTAACTTTTGTTAATTCAATATTAAAATCCGTTTCGATGTTTCGGGACGGATTTTTTTATTGTTATTTTTGCCCTACTCTTGTGCCAACCTCTTTCAAATGAAGCGTCTGTATCTTTTGTTCCTATTTTTTTCGCTGTCACTTCAGGCACAATTCCAGCTCAATGGAATAATAAAAGATAATGCTACCCGAAAACCACTCGCTTTTGCGACAATCAAAACCGAAAATGGTTTTACAACCATAACTGATGTCAACGGAAAATTCAATTTACAGCTTTCTACTCAACCTGAATCCCTCACGGTCTCTTATGTTGGCTATCAAACCAGAAGTATTTCACTATTTGAAACAAAAACTTTTTTTACGATTTATCTGGAACCGAATGTATCGGAACTGAAAGAAGTTAAAGTTTCCAATTCAAATGCTGCCAATGCACTTATCAGCAACGTTATTAGGCGACGCAATGAAAATAATCCCCAAATAAAACTGCGCAGCTTTCAGTTTAAATCGTACAATAAGTTAATGGTTACTGCCAATCCCGACTCTATTTCGGGTAAGATAGATACGATTTTTGTCGATGACCAAACGAAAGATAAAATAGCCAAAATTGATTCTTCTGATTACAAATTCAAGAAAATTATAGACAAACAGCATTTGTTCCTGACCGAGAAAGTATCACAATTTCAGTTTGACAAACCCATTTTGAAGGAAACAATTCTGGGTACCAAAATGGCCGGATTCAAAGAGCCTATCTATGAATTTTTGGGTTTTGAACTGCAGTCTTTTTCTATTTATGACGACAAATACGAGTTGTTTGAAACCAAATACAAGAGTCCGGTTTCTGACAATTCGCTTAAAGAATATCGTTTTAAAATACTTGACACCACTGCCATTGACCAGCGTCAGGTTGTTGTTTTGTATTTCAAAAACCGAAACAACAAAGGTCTGGAAGGTCTGCTTTATATTGACCCGGAAAATTATGCAGTGGCCAAAGCTGTAATGCGTATTCGTGGCGTTTTGGATATTACAGGCATCCATGAGTTTAAATACCTTCCTGATGAAAAAATATGGTTCCCGATTCGCAAGAACTTTAAGATTATTAAAGGAAAAAGCAAGGAACCTACCAAAATCCTTGGTGGTCGAATAGAATTTTCTGCCGAAGACGATGATGATGCCTCCGCAAAAAAAGATGCTTCTGATTTCACTTATCTTTCTTCTGAAATGCAGGTCTTTGATTTGGCCGTGAATACCAATATCAAAATCAAAAAATCTTCCGTAGCGATTGAGGTCAAGGACAATGCCATCAACAGGGACGAAATTTTCTGGAAACAAAACCGTACCGACAGTCTTGACCTGCGGAGCCAAAGGACTTATGTTGTTTTGGATAGTGTGGTTGCAAAGCAAAATATTGAGCGGAAAATTAAATTTGGCCGCAAAGTAATCAATGGATATGTCCCTTTCGGCCCATTTGACTTTGACTTGCGGTATCTTTTGAGTTATAACAATTTTGAAGGTTTCCGGGTAGGAATTGGCGGAATTACTAATGACAGGCTTTCTAAGAAATTGCGTTTCGAAGGCTATACGGCTTATGGTATCAAGGATGAGAAGTTAAAATACAACTTAGGAGCTGCTGTCCGAATAGGGAATTTTTCCAATACCTGGATAGGCGGTGCTTATACCGATGATGTACGTGAGATTGCAAGTACGTCATTTGCCACAGATAAACGGGTTTTCAAACTCTATGACCCACGCCCTATCAACATCAGTACGTTTTACAACCACAAAACCTGGCGGGGCTATATTGAGACTAAAATCATTCCGAAAACCGAAACCATTTGGCAGTTTTCGCATAGCGAAATAACACCTTTGTTTAATTACACTTTCGCTTATAACGACCATCTTTATCGGGATTTTACCATGTCGACCGCTTTATTCTCGATGCAATGGAATCCTTTCAGTGATTATATGCAAACGCCTAACGGTAAAATTGAATATGAAAAACGGTTTCCGAAATTCTCTTTTCAGTTTACCAAATCGCTTCCGAATTTCTTTGCCAATGATTTTGATTTTGGAAAAGTAGATGCCCGCATTGAATATGAAAAAAAATACCTGGACGGACAGAAATCGGCAGTATTGCTTCAGGCTGGTTATGCTTTTGGAGCTTTGCCTTTGACTCATCTGTACAATACCTCACCTAACAACCTGGCCAAAGACGATTTGTTGCAAAGGATAACAATTGCCGGCAAAAACAGTTTTGAAACCATGTATTTCAATGAGTTTTTCTCCAGTGAATTTGTAATGCTTCAGCTGAAACACGGATTCAAAAGAATTGAATTGTTTAAAAATGTCAAACCTTCGCTGGTCCTGGTAAACCGAATGGCCTGGGGTAATTTGGAACATCAGGAACGCCATATCGGAATTGAATATAAAACCTTAAACAAAGGCTATATTGAATCTGGAATTGAGCTTAATCAGATATTTAAAGGATTTGGTCTTACCGGATTTTACCGATACGGACCCAATCAATTGCCTCGTTTTGAAGACAATCTGGCGGTGAAACTAAGTTTTGTTTTTGATTTCGGATTCTGATATTAAGGCTTAATGATAAGCACCGAAGGAATGTCTGTAAGCCATGAGGCTTCATCTTCTACCAACTTTTTCCAGCTTTCCAGACTTAAAACAACCAAGTCCTGTTTTTGTAGAAATGGTTTGTTTAATTGATCTAACTGAAATACTTCCACATTTTCCTGATAATTCTGTTCTAATGCTGACATCACGTTTTCTACAATGAAATTGTTTTTGGTATGACCATTGTTATCTAAAAGCGTTACATGCGAATTGTTATTGTAGATAAGCCTTTGCGCATAATCAATCAGAAAAACGTCACCTGCGCTAAATATCCCCACAAAAACCTTGTCGATATTGTGCAAATCTTTGTCTATAAGGATTCCCAGCGGAGTTTTGGTTTTAGAGATAATCAATCGGGTGCGGTCATCAAA
>CAMFLD010000399.1 GCA_945957245.1 uncultured Flavobacterium sp.
CTTGGATACCGGTGCTCCTAATCTGATTTCGAAACGTATTTTAACCGAATTGAACATTCCGGTTTCTAATTCAACAAATGTTCAGGACGCTAATAATCAAGTTAATAATATCGAAACTGCATCAGTTCCTTCTATAAATTTAGGTTCTGTAGAACGAAAAGATAATCTTGTCTTAGTTTCGGACTTAGATAATCACTTTATACTGAAGTGTTATAAATTTGATGGCTTTATCGGAAGTAATTTCTTTACGAATTCCATCCTTAAAATCGATTTGAAGAATAAAAAAATCATTGTTACCGATGATATTAAAAAGCTGGATCAACATTCAAAACCAAGCAAACTGAAACTTGTTGGCGGTCAAAATGCCCCATACATCAAAATCAGTTTTGCCGATAACAAAAAGAAGGCAACTGAAGAACTTCTTGTTGACACCGGAATGGATGGCTTTTATGAAATGTCCAACAGAGCTTACGGAATTTTTTCAAAAGAAAACATCTTCGAAGAATTATCCAGAAGCAGTGGTAGTGGCACCATTGGATTATTTGGCCCAACACCTATGAATGAGCAGGTTCTCTTAAAATCCAAAGCAATCAGGATTAATGATACCTCATTCGAAAATCTGATTTTCAATACTACTGATGACAACAATTCAAGACTTGGCTTTGATTTACTGAAATACGGAACGATAGTGCTTGACTTTAAAAACGAAAATTTTTATTTTGAAGCTGATAAAAAAATTACTTTTGATAAAAAACCACCCGTATTTTCGCCAACAATAGTAAATAACAAATTCGCTATCGGATTTGTATGGGATAAAAATTTACGGGAACAATTGCATTATGGGGACGAAATTATACGTATTGCAAATTACAAATTTCCTGAAATGAGTTTTTGTGATATCGTACAGATGAAAAAAGAACTAAAAACCATGACTTCCTATGAAATGGAGGTAAAAAACAAAGACAATCAGACTACCACACTTAAAATAGAAAATTAATGAAACTGCTAACCTACACTTTAAAAGATCAATACGAACCGCGATTGGGGTTTATTCATAATAATCAAATCATCGATATGGAAGATTTTGGTGAAATATCCAATTTCCCACTTCCGTCAAGCATGCTGGAACTCATAGATCTTGGCTACGAGCTGGTAGAAGAACTTAATGATATGGTAGCCGATACGGAACCAGCCTTCTTTGAGGAAATTGCCTATCAGATGGATGAAATAACTTTCCTCGCTCCCATAATGAAACCGAGAAAGAATATTATCGGAATTGGTCTTAATTACACTGAACATGTGGCTGAAAGTGCCCGTACACTTGATACGACAGGAAAGTTACCTCAAAAACCGATTATTTTTTCAAAACCTCCAACTACAGTGACAGCTACCAATACAGAAGTCATTAAAAATACCAAACTGACATCACAGTTGGATTGGGAAGTTGAATTAGCCGTAGTAATTGGTAAAAAAGGTAAATATGTTGCCAAAGCGGATGCTTTGGATTATGTTTTTGGCTATACGGTAATCAATGACATTTCTGCCCGTGACTGCCGCCGTGAAGGACAATGGATTGTTTCTAAAGGACAAGATACGTTTGCTCCGATGGGGCCAATATTGGTTACCAAAGACGAAATCAAAGACCCTCACAATCTGGATTTATATCTAAAAGTTAACGGAGTCGAAAAACAACGTTCCAATACCAAATTCATGTTGTTCAATATTAATGAACTTATAGAAGACTTAAGTACCGTATTCACTCTTGAGCCCGGAGATATTATCGCTACCGGTACGCCTGCAGGTGTAGGTGCAGGAAGGAATCCTCAGGAATGGCTTTATGATGGTGATGTGCTGGAAGCTACAGTAGAAGGCATAGGAACGATAAGAAATACGGTTAGAGAGGTTACTATATAAAAAGCGTTGTCATCCCGCATGCAGTCGAGAGAGCTAATTTTATCAACAAAACCCTTCTACTGCGCTCAGGGTGACCATAACGATAAAACTCCAAATTAAAATGAAAAAATATAGAATAGGGCAAATCGTCCCATCATCAAATGTCACGATGGAAACCGAAATACCTGCAATATTTCGTTCCAGGGAAACCATATTGCCGGAGCGGTTTACTTTTCACAGCAGCCGTATGCGCATGAAAAAGGTAACCAAAGAAGAGCTGGAAGCAATGGATGCTATGAGTTTAAAATGTGCTCAAGAACTCTCCGATGCCCATGTAGATGTAATGGGATATGCCTGCCTTGTAGCTATCATGAGTATGGGTCGTGGTTATCATTGCGTTTCTGAAGTGAATTTACATCAGGAAACTGTTGCCAATGATTTCCCTACTCCCATAGTAACATCAGCCGGAGCATTGATTAACGGACTGAAGGTTCTGGGTGCTAAACAAATATCCATTATCACTCCTTATATGCGTCCGCTGACTGATTTAGTCGTAGATTATATTGAACATCAGGGAATAAAAGTAAAAGAAAGCATTGCGCTTGAAATTCCGGATAACTTAGAAGTTGCTGCGCAAAACCCAATGAACCTGCTGGAAATATACAAACAGTTAGATTTAACGGATGTTGATGTATTGGTCGTTTCAGCGTGTGTTCAGATGCCTTCTTTGGAAGCCGTTGATTTAATCCAGGCCGAAGCCGGAATTCCTGTAACATCCGCTGCTGTCTGCACTACATACGAAATGATGAAAAAACTGGGTATTGAAGCCAAGTCTGCAATTGGAGGAGAACTATTGAGTGGGAAATACTAGATGATAATATTTCTGAGCTTAATAACTATATCTCCATTGTTATTTTATCTTGCTGACGGGTATTATAATAAAAATATCCGAAAAGGAGTTTATTATATTTTAGCGTTTCTTGTTGTTATTGCTTTTGCCACTACAATGTCGAAGATTTTTGGTTTGTTTTTCATTTTATATTTTCCGGCATACATAATATTATTTTTAATTATCAGTAAATTATGGAGAAAAAAATCTTAGGGCTTCGCACTACTATTTATAAAGTAAGTGATATTGATTTGGCAAAAAAATGGTATGCTAAAGCATTTAAAACGGAACCTTATTTTGATCAGCCGTTTTACGTGGGTTTCAACATTGGCGGATATGAAT
>CAMFLD010000400.1 GCA_945957245.1 uncultured Flavobacterium sp.
GGATAACAATGCCAGCTTCAACCTTCAGTTACAAACAAAAGACAATCGTATCCTAAATACTAAAGATTTGTTTTTTGAACCAACTTTAACCAAAGTTGGAGCTAATCAAATACTTTCAATGAAACTTAAGGCTGGTGCCAATGAATTCCTGGAATATAAATATGTTCTGGCACCGGATAACTACTTGGTTGATTTTGATATTCATTCTCAAGGGCTTAATAATGTTTTAAATACAGCTAAACCCATCGATTTGGAATGGGATTTGAAAACCTACAGAAATGAAAAAAGTGTTTCTTATGAAAATAGGTATGCCGAAATTTACTTTGAGCATGGAGATGGCAAAATAGATTATGTTGGACAAGGGAATGACAAAGAGGAAAACCCAGAAAAAACAACTTTTGTTGCCTACAAACAGCATTTCTTTACCAGTATTCTGTTGACCAAAACACCATTTGAAAAAGCAAAATTGCATTCCACTAATTTGGTGATTGACAAAGAAAAAGACACCATTTTTACTAAACAATATAAAGCTACTATGCCATTGACGTTTACCAATGGAGAGCTTGATTACAAAATGAACTGGTATTATGGTCCTACAGATTACAAAACCTTAAAAAGTTATGACAGGAATCTGGAAAGGATTGTACCGCTGGGTTGGGGAATTTTTGGCTGGATAAACAAGTTTATCTTTATTCCATTGTTTGGATTCTTAAGCTCATTTATGGGGCTTGGAATAGCTATTATCATCTTTACTATTATTATTAAATTGGCAATGTCGCCAATAACGTTCAAATCATTCCTGTCGCAGGCTAAGATGAAAGTGTTGCGTCCTGAAATAATGGAAATTGGAGAAAAATATAAAAAAGATCCAATGAAGAAACAGCAGGAAACAATGAAACTGTACAATAAAGCAGGGGTAAATCCAATGGCGGGTTGCATCCCGGCCTTGATTCAGATTCCGTTTATGTATGCTTCATTCCAATTCTTCCCTTCGGCAATACAGTTGCGTCAGCAGGGATTCCTTTGGGCAGATGACTTATCTTCTTTTGATGCGGTTTTTAGTTGGAAACAAAATATTCCAATCATCTCAAATATTTATGGAAACCACATCAGTTTGTTCCCGATTATGGCAGCAATAGCGATTTTCTTCTACATGAAAATGACATCAGGAGATCAGTCGATGGCACAGCCTCCACAGGAAGGAATGCCGGATATGGCTAAAATCATGAAAGTCATGATTTATGTTTCTCCAATTATGATGTTGTTATTCTTTAATAGCTATGGATCAGGATTGAGTTTATACAACTTTGTATCGAACTTAATTACAATAGGAATCATGTTGGTTATTAAGAAATATTTCATTGATAGTGACAAAATCCATGCTCAGATTGAGGAAAACAAAACCAAGCCTAAAACTGAAAGCAAGTTCCAGAAAAAGATGCGTGAAATGATGGAACAGGCTGAGGAGCAAAAGAAAATTCAAGCTTCAAGGAATAAAAAGAAATAATAAATTAGAATCCCATTTTTAAAACTCTGTTTAAAAACCTATCTTTAAACAGAGTTTTTTATTTATGATGCAATGGAATACTGGGTTTATTTAAGATAAATAAGCATTTCATTCGCTTCAATCTTAAATATTTATACAGATGAAAGTTTTGATTATTGGTTTCGGAAACATGGGGAAAACCTATGCAAATAGTTTTATAAGCTCAAGGTTCATTAAACCTGAAGATATTTATGTGATGGTCAGGAGTGAAATTACTATGGCTACAGAAAGTATTATCCCCAAAGCCAATTTCTCCCATACAGCTACCGAAAGGATTGCTGATTTTGACATTGTAATTTTAGCTGTAAAACCTCAGGACTTTGAAGCTTTGGCGCAATCTGTAAAACCGTATTTAAAAGACAGTCAGATTATTTTCTCTGTTATGGCGGGAATTACATTATCTAAATTGGAATCAAGGCTTTCCTGTTCCAAAATAGTTCGTTCGATGCCTAATATTCCAACCCAAATTGGAATGGGAATGACCGTTTTTACAGCTTCTGCCAATGTTGACAGAAAAGAGTTATTCATTATTCAGAATTTAATCAACACTACCGGAAAATCGGTTTATGTTGAGAATGAAAAACTGATTGATGCGGCTACTGCTATATCAGGAAGCGGTCCGGCTTATGTATTTTATTTTATGAAATCGATGATAAAAGCCGCTGTTGATTTGGGTTTTAACGAATCGGAAGCAGAGCTGTTGGTAAACCAAACATTTATGGGTTCTGTTGCCATCCAAAACAGTTATTCATTATCCAATGAAGAATGGATTACCAAAGTAGCATCAAAAGGCGGTACGACCGAAAGAGCTTTGCAGGTTTTTGAAAAGGGCCATTTGGAAAAGACTATTATAGAAGCTGTGAAGGCAGCAAATGACCGCGCCCTTGAATTAGGATCATAAAAAAAGCTTCTCATTGGAGAAGCTTTTTTATAAAATATTGGTTTAGATTAACCACCAATTGCTGGAGTTAAAACAGCATCAATTACATTGATTGAACCATTAGTACATTTTACATCTCTAGCGTAAACTCTGGCTGAAGAATTTACAAAGATACTTGTTTGTTCAACACCGCCCAAAGTATCATCGTATTCTGGGTAGTAAGTGTTAGCCTCAAGTCCGATAGTAATATCTTGTCCGGCTGCCGTAGAAATGGTTTGTCCATCAGTTAAATCTTTAGTAAGTATTTCAGAATTAACAACATGGTATTTCAAAATTTGCTCTAAAGCACCTGGGTTAGCATCGTTGAATTCAGTTACTGTTAATCCGCCAAGGATAGCAGCAAAAGCATCATCTGTTGGAACAAAAACGGTAAAGTTTCCTGAACCGTCCAATGTAGATTTCAAGCCTGTTACTTGTAAAGCTTCATTAAAACTACTAAATTCAGGAGTTATTTCTGCAATTTTTGATATAGACACTTTTTCAAAAGCTTTTGGGCTATCACTACTACAAGAAACTGCTGCGAAAATCAACGTTAACAAAGTAATACTCTTAAGTAATTTTTTCATTTTAAATTTTTTTTAAAGTTTTATCAAAAATATGAAAATTATTTATTTGTGCTAAAGAAATCTTAAAATTA
>CAMFLD010000401.1 GCA_945957245.1 uncultured Flavobacterium sp.
CCTTTAAGGTCTTACCCTCAACCGATTTCAGGTCGGTAGTATGGTTTCCGTTTATGAGGATTTTATCATAATACACATCACTCACGTCCATTGCCAGCATCCGTTTCCATTCGTTGGTAACTTTGGTTTTAAATTTTCCCTCACGTATAGCCTCTGCATAAGATTGTGTCGCATTCTTTTTAATGGCAGCCCAATCATTTGCATTGTGCAGCATCCGGTTGATGTTATTGGGATTAAGATTTGTCCATTCACTTAAAATGATAGGCACAGTCGGCAAATCATCAATTCCCTTTCTAAAGGTTTTATCATCGTCCCGCTTTTTCATTATGAAACTACCGTACATTCCGATTTGTTCCTGTAACCCTGAATGGGAATGATACCAGTGTGTACCATGTTGAATAATTGGGAAACGATAGGTATAGGTAGTGCCAGGTTCAATCGGCTGTTGCGTTAAGTGAGGTACTCCGTCTTCCTTGTTGGGCAGGAATACACCGTGCCAGTGCAGGGACGTACTTTCTTTTAGCTGATTGTGAACTACAATTTCGGCAGTATCGCCCTCTGTAAAGGTAAGGGTAGGCATAGGAATTTGCCCGTTTACGGCAATAGCCCTTTTTGATTTGCCTGCATAGTTTACGATAGTGTCTTTGACGTATAAATCGTAATGCACTACTTTTTGAGCAAATAAAGTTTGCGTGCAGAGCGTTATCAGAACGACTTGCAGCATCTTTATTATTATTTTCTTGTGTCTGTTCATTATTCTATAATTTTATTTTAAACTGTCAGCCATTGCATCAAACCATTTCATTAAAACCTGTTTTTCTTCTTGGGTTAATACTGCATTGCGGTGAATAAGCGTATATGATGACAATGGCATTTTCCCGTCCCTTATCTGATTGGACATAGCCCGGAATTTATTGCGCTGTTTGCGGGTAGAGTACGTTCCAAAGTCGCTAAAGTTTAGTTCCTCTTTGCCCTCCTTAATATGCCCTGCCATATACCATGCTCCCGGTTGGATACGGCTGTACCACGGATAACGGGTGTTGTTGCTATGGCAGTCGTAACAAGAGATTTGCAATATCGCTTTAACGTTTTGGGGTACTGCATATACCTTTTCAATGTGCATATCTGTTACCTCACCCGATTGATTTCGCAATGGCTGAAAAAACTGAATGCCGATTAAGACAACGATTAAGCCTAATATAATTTTTTTCTTTAGCGACATATTAATTAATAGCTAATTGATTGTCAGCAACACTTTACCGATGTAATAAGGCGAGAAAGTGGTGTCCCGTTCAAAATTGAAATTGGATTTTAATTATTTTTCTTTTTCAAATTCTTTAAGTTTTCGCTTCATAAGCTCAATTTCATCAGATTGGGATTGGATAATGTCTTTTTGCAATTGCATCAGTTCAGGGTCGGTCAACTTAGCATTTTCCGACATCTGTAATGCCGCTGCGTGATGCGGTATCATACCCTTTACAAACTGTTTGTCCCCAACACCTATTTGTTGCCTAATCCCAAACCATGAGAATATGCCGACAGCTACCGAAAGTGTTGCGATACCCCAATTGATTTTCTTGTTAGTGTACATACCTTTCATTATCAACAATTCGATAAGTAGCATTGCCGAGGTCATCAGCAAGGTCATGTACAGGTTATTAATATTGGGTATAAGGTTGGCTAATTTGTCTATCATGGCGTACATGATAAAATACATTGCACTAAACATAACGATAGCCATAACAGCAAAACGTTTGTACATGGCTAATGAATGTTTTGAGTTATCAGCACCATTTTTTGAACTATGCTGCATTCCGTGTTTATTCTGCATATTTTCCATAACAATGAGCTTTTATTTATTATCAATGGTTTTCTCTACCTTGCCGCAGCTAATCATTTTTGAGCCATAGTAAGGGTTTTTGATTTCCTTATTTTCGCTTAACCAAATGGCTCCCTTACCATCGTTGAACATCGGGCAATGGTCTTGATATAGTTTTTGTGGAGTGCCGAACAATTTTATCAGGTCAGTAATATCTTCGCTCAATGATGCCAAATGCTCCCTTTGGTGGTCTATTTTGCCCGCATTGTTGCCAATATGCTCCGCATTTTCCTTTGCATCATCCGCAATGTCCATATACTCCTTATGCTTGTCGGCAGGAATAGCTTTCATGTCCACTTTATTTAAGGTAGCCAACAACTTCTTACCCGCACTGGCGGCAGCCTTATCATCATCCGATACAAGAGCATTCTTTAAGGTCAGGTAATCGGTGATTATGGGAGCAATGGAGAATTTATTTGTTTCGCCTGCCGCTGTTTTTGCTTCCTGTCCGTTTGCGGTATCGCTAACCGGGGGTGCAACCACCGTATCATTTTCTTTTGCCGGAGCAGATGCCTGTTGCGCTGAAACGGCTACTGTATCATTTGCGGATTGTTCGTTTTTGCTTGTAGATTGGTTGCAGGATACAGTTATAAATGCCATAGTAATTGCAACGATTGATAATGTTATATTTTTCATTTTTATTTATTTTTTGATTTTTAAAAAACTTGCATTGATAGCTACTACAATTGTGCTTACGCTCATTAGCACAGCACCCATTGCAGGGCTTAAAATAAATTTTGGATAGAGTATGCCTGCCGCAAGGGGAATTGCGACTACGTTGTAGCCAACTGCCCATATTAGGTTTTGCACCATTTTTTTATAGGTGCTTTTAGCGAAGCCAATCAGCTTTACTACATCTCTTGGGTCGCTGTCCACCAGAATAATATCAGCAGTTTCGGCAGCCACGTCAGTGCCGGAACCTACGGCTATACCTACGTCAGCCTGTGCTAATGCAGGCGCATCGTTTACGCCGTCGCCAGTCATGGCAACGGTTTCACCTTTTGCCTGAAGCTCCTTTACTTTCTCCTGCTTGTTGTGCGGAAGCACATTTGCTAAAAAGCCATCCATTCCTAATTTCTCTGCTACGGCAGCCGCAATCTTTTCATTGTCCCCGGTGAGCAGAAAGGATTTGATGTTCATTTTTTTGAGTGCATCAACTGCCTCGCCTGAACCCTCACGGATGCTGTCTGCCAAAGTGATTATCCCCACTACTTTATCTCCGATTAGAACAAAGT
>CAMFLD010000402.1 GCA_945957245.1 uncultured Flavobacterium sp.
GAATAAGGCTTGTTAATTAACTTTTGATAATCAGTTGGATCAAATTTATGATCCGAAATACCCCAGTAATATTTAATTTCATTTCCATTCCAAAGGTATTTTACGCCCGGTGTATCTTTTCCGTCTCCTAATACTTTCCAGAAGGGAATAATTTCTATGATTTTATAAGGATAAGTAGCCCCGGCTTCTTTAAAGAAATCCGGAATCAAATCGGCCTCCTCGTTCATAAAGACAATAGAAATTTCAGGGAAATTCTTGTTGGTTTTCCTTAGTTCAGTAAGTTCTTTTGCAGCCTGACGACAATGATCACATCCGGGAACAAAGAAGCAAAGCGTTTTCCTTCCACTATCAATGGTAGAAAAATACTGTTTGTAACCTGATTTATGTGCCTTGGGTTCATCCGTTACCGGTTTTGCTGTTTCCTCTTTAGTTTTTGCCAACGTATCTTTTACAGTTACAGGTTGTTCCGGTTTTACTGTCGTAGTGTCAACGGCAATGGTATCAGTTACTGTTTTTACTGGTTCTGAAACCGAAAAATTGCTTTCATTGGGTTTGATGGGAGCCAGCATGAAAATGGCTAATATTGAAGCCAGAGTAACCGTAGTCAATATCCAGAAATTTCCATCTTTTGCTTTTTTTGGCAACAGATAAAACAAGTATCCCAAAAGACCTACAGCTACAATGTTTTTAATAATAGCCTGAATAGGTGTCATTGGTAATAATTCACCGAAACATCCACAGTTTCCGGTATTTCCTCCATTGGCAAAAGTGACATAACTCAAATGTCCAATAAATACCAAAAGGAGTAGGGTAGTTACCGGAACGACAAATTTACGAAGCCAGTTATTTTGTAATAGCAGCAATCCCAGAGCCATTTCTATACCAATAAGCGTTCGGGAAAAGTAAGGGGCAAAACTCTCTGAAAAACCCAGAGGATATAGTTGTTTTACTTCAAAAGTAGAGATAGCAAAATAGGGAGAATCCAATAAATGCCCTTTAGAAAGTTTGGCCAATGCAGAAACTATAAATAATGCGGACACAATAATTCTGAGTGTCCAGGCCAAATAATTTTTTTTTGTTTCAGTATTCATAGGTTTTAGATAAGTGGATTGTTATTGTCCGAATTTCATCAAAATCAGGGCAAAAACAGAATAGTTAATCATATCCTGATAATTGGCATCTATTCCTTCGGATACCAAAGTTTTTCCCTTGTTGTCTTCAATTTGCTTTACCCGAAGTAATTTTTGAAGAATCAAATCGGTTAATGAGCTGACACGCATTTCACGCCAGGCTTCACCATAATCATGGTTTTTATCTTCCATGAGTTTTTTGGTCAAGGCTACCTTTTCGTCATACAACTGCACAGCTTTGGCAGCATCAAGATCAGGTTGTTCCACTACGCCTAAGTCCAATTGGATTAAAGCCATGATGGAATAGTTGATAATACCTATGAATTCAGCGGTTTCATCTTCGTCTACTTTACGGGTTTCGTTTTGTTGTAAACTTCTGATTCTTTGCGCTTTGATATATATCTGGTCTGTTAGGGATGGCAGTCTCAAAATTCTCCAGGCACTTCCGTAATCTGTCATTTTGTTGGCATAAAGTTGTCTGCAAACTGCAATAACCTTATCATATTCCTGAGAAGTTTTAGTCATTTCGGTGTATCTTTGTATCAAATTTGTCAAAAGTAAAGAATAAAGGCCGAAGTACAAAGTCTGAAATCTTATAACTATCTTAAAACCGCAATGACTATTAACTGCCTTGGAAAATTAATTGACCTCTCTGTTCCCAAAGTAATGGGGATTTTAAATGTTACCCCTAATTCTTTTTTTGATGGCGGAAAATATCAGGAAGAAAAGAATCTTTTGGGTCAGGTTGAAAAAATGCTAACTGAAGGTGCCACTTTCATTGATGTTGGAGGTTATTCCAGTAAACCTAATGCAGAGTTTGTTTCTGAAGAAGAGGAAATAGAGCGTGTTGTTCCTGTTGTAAATTTAGTCCTGAAACATTTTCCCGAAACTTTAATTTCAGTGGATACTTTCAGGGCAAATGTTGCCCAAGCTGCCGTTGAAAATGGAGCCTGCGTGGTTAATGATATTTCAGCAGGTAGTTTAGATGATACAATGATGGAAACCATAGCCAAACTTCAGGTTCCTTACATCATGATGCACATGAAAGGTAATCCACAAACGATGCAGGGTTTAGCACAATACGAGAATATTACAAAGGAAATGCTCTTCTATTTTTCCGAAAAAGTAGCAGCAGCCAGACAATTAGGAATAAATGATCTCATTATAGATCCCGGATTCGGATTTGCCAAAACGGTGGAACAGAATTTTGAAGTGATGAATAACCTTGAATTATTTCAAATGCTGGAACTTCCTATACTTGTGGGTATTTCAAGAAAATCTATGATTTATAAAACGTTGGAAAATAATGCTGATGAAGCACTCAATGGGACAACAGTATTGAATACAATCGCTTTGCAGAAAGGAGCCAATATCCTTAGGGTTCATGATGTTAAAGAAGCTGTTGAAGCTGTAAAATTAGTCTCAAGGCTGAGTTATTGATGGTGATAGGGTTCATTTCTCAGAATTGTAAAGCCACGATATAACTGTTCAATAAAAAATAAGCGCACCATCTGATGGGAAAATGTCATTTCGGAAAGGGATACTTTTCCTTGTGATTTTTTATAAACTTCATCACTAAATCCGTAAGGTCCGCCAATAACAAAAACCAGTGTCTTTACTCCCGAGTTCATTTTTTTCTGAAGATAGTCGGAGAATTTTACACTCGAAAAGGTACTTCCGTTTTCGTCAAGTAATATCAATTGGTCTGTTGGAGTAATTTTCGAAAGTATCAGTTCTCCTTCCTTTTCTTTCTGCTGTATCTCAGACATGTTTTTGACATTTTTGATATCAGGGATTATCTCTAATTCGAACTTGACATAAAATGACAGCCGTTTTGTATAATCATCTATAAGGGATTGAAGTGCCTTATTATCGGTTTTGCCAATGGCCAGAAGCTTAATGTTCATTATACTTGTTTTTTAATGCCATTCGGAAACATTATGGCTAATAATACAAAAATGAGCAGGAAAT
>CAMFLD010000403.1 GCA_945957245.1 uncultured Flavobacterium sp.
GCGTGGCACAGCTTACTATTCCTGCGGGTAATACTTATACAAGTTTAAGTTTCCGTCCGTTGAGTTCTTACTACGGATATTACCGCACAAATTCACATTATCCGGCTGCTGATATTAATATTGCACCTGGGTCAACTATTACCGGTATTCGGTATTATGTTGAGTCAGCCACCTCGCAAAGTAGTGCAGTTCCTGTAAAAGTATACATGGCCAATGCGAGCGGTATAACTACGTTTTCGGAAATTTATGGAAACGCACTTTCCGGAACTACTTTGGTATATAATGCGACCATACCGGCAAGTAGTTTTGTTAGCGGAAGATGGATTTATTTACCACTTTCTACTCCTTTCGTATACACAGGTATAGGATTGCAGGTATTGGTGGAAAACAATTATGGAAGTGGAAGCGGTGGCGACTTTTCTACCTCAAAACAGTTCAGAACTTCTCCGGGAAATTCGCAAACATGGAGTAGTTTTTCAACACCAATATCTTCCAATACCTATGGTACACCGATTGGTAATAAGCCTAATATGCAGATTTATTACAACACACCAGGATATTCTGGGAATGTGTCGTTTGATAATGATATTCTTACTACTAATGAAGGTACGACGGCAGTTGTTACAGTCAACAGAAATGGTGGTTCAACAGGTGCGATTTCAGTAAGTTATTCTACCACCAATGGAACAGCTACTGCAGGATTAGATTATACCGCTGCTTCAGGAATATTAACCTGGGCTGATGGTGATACGGCACCAAAAACTATCAATGTCCCAATTTTATCGGATTTTATACTTGATAATGGAGAAAACTTTAAAGTAACCTTATCCGATCCGGTTGGAACAACAATTACAAATGCCAACCCATCAACAGTAATCATTAACGATGTACTGCCTCCAATGAATGGAACCTACACCGTTGGAACCGGAGGTAATTATCCATCACTGACTAATGCAGGAGGTATTTTTGAAGCAATCAATAATAGAATAGCCGGCGTTTCAGGCCCAATTACGATCAATATTATTTCTGATTTAACTGGTGAAACAGGAAATATTGGACTTAACGAAATCGCAGGCGGACATGCGGTTTTGATTCAACCTTTTGGAGGTGCCCGAACAATTTCTGGTGAACTAAGCACAACTTCCAATCTGGGTCTTATACGATTTGAAGGAACCGATAATGTCACTATTAATGGATCACTTGTTGGTGCTGAGGTGCCAGCTTGCCAGATAGGTGGAGATGCTTCTTTGCGTCAACTCACGATTGTAAACAATTCGATAGGCACAACTGCTGCGGTACTTTTTCAATCATCGACTACAGGAGCCTATAATAATACGATCAAAAATGTGAATCTCGTAGGCGCCAGTCCTAGTTTAGGATATGGGGCTATGTTCCGTGTGTTTCCACACAGTATAGCTGTTCCGTCTTTGGTCAACAACCAAAATAGCCGTGTCGTGAACTGTTCGGTCAAAAGAGCCAGTATTGGGATTTATTCTGCGGGATCTACCACATCCAATACAAATACTAACTTGGTTGTAACGGGGAATGATATTTCGGCTACCGGAGCAGACAGAGTATCCAGAAACGCAATTTTTATCGCCAATGAAACTAATCCTCAGGTTACATTCAATAAAGTCAACATTCAGAATACGACTTCTGATCAGAGTGAGACAGTTGGTTTGGCAATAGGGGCCTCACAGGCCTATGCTACTTCGGTAACGAGTGGTGGAATTAGTGGTGCTTTGGTAGCAAACAACTGGATTACAGGTGTTGTAAGTACTGTCGATCTTGGAGGTTCTACAGCAGGAATAGCAATTTCAGGAACTGCATTCGGCACACCAAATGTTGTAAAGAACAACATGATTAGCAACGTATCGGGCTTATCTCAATACACTTATAACGTGGCCGGGATTTGGGTTGTTGGGGCTGTTGCCTCTGAAACCAAACTTTACCACAACACGATTTCACTTTACGGAGACCGAGGAGCCCGCACGAACCAATCGCCAAGTTATGGTATCGCAATTTCGGGACAGGATCCGTCTGTGGAAATGAGAAACAACATCATCTCGACCACACAAATCGCTACAGGTGGCGGTTTTGTAAAAACGTATGCATTCGGAACGTTGAGTACGACTTTTGCTAATTTGATTTCAGATAACAATGTATTCTACAGTGGCGGTGTTCAAGACGGTGGATTCCGTTCAGGAAGCCTTTCGAACAATGCAGGAACGAGCTATGCAACTTTGGCTGATTGGACTGCTGCAACTCAACGGGACAGCAATTCGATTGAAGTAGCTCCGGTGTTTGTTGCTCCAAATGATTTGCACCTTCTTGCGGGAAGCAATCCGGTCATTCAAGCAACGCCGGGCTTTCCGATTCCTTCCGTAACGACCGATATCGACTGCAATCCACGAAGTACAACAAGTCCGGCTATAGGAGCACAGGAAATTAATGTGAGTGGTTATTCGATATCAGCAGCTGCCGGAACAGGTGGAACCATCACTCCGGCTGGTACTACTTCGGTAGCCGTTGGAGGAAATCAATCTTATATCATTACTGCTAATTGCGGTTATACTGTTTCAAATGTATTTGTAGATGGTGTTTCACAGGGAGCTATCTCTACTTATACTTTCAGTAACATTAACGCCATCCATACCATTACGGCTACTTTTTCGGGTGTTTTGCCAACGATTACCGCAGCAGGATCAACAACACTTTGTATTGGAGGAAGCGTAGTTTTAACTTCCTCTTCAGCTACAGGCAACTTGTGGTCAACAGGAGAGACTACGCAATCTATTACAGCTCAGGCTTCAGGAAATTATTGGGTATCCTTTAACAACGGATCTTGCTATTCACCGCAATCGGCACCAACAACGGTTACAATTTTAGCTCCGCCTACAGCTCCAACAATTACTGCAAGTGGTCCATTGACTTTTTGTGAGGGTGGAACGGTCACGTTAACATCATCCGCAACGACAGGAAATGTATGGTCAAATGGTGCAACTACCCGCGCCATTACTGTTTCTGCATCAGGCAACTACTCAGTAATGTATAATAATGGTGGTTGTGATTCAGCTGTTTCTGCAGTCACAA
>CAMFLD010000404.1 GCA_945957245.1 uncultured Flavobacterium sp.
CCTGGTTTGTGTTGTTGATTTTATTGTCATTCTTTGTATTGGATATCTTAATTGTCTTCAGTAGTAAAAATGGAATAACTGCCGAGAGGATTACGGCTGAAAAACTTTCTAATGGCGACGAAAATCCTGTAATTATAAACATTAAAAATTTCTATACGTTTAGCATATTTGTTAAAGTTATCGATGAAATTCCGTTTCAGTTCCAAATTCGTGATTTCGAAATAAAACGTAAAATAAGAAACGCTTCTCAGGACGAATTTCAATATAAATTAAGGCCAACAGAACGGGGCGAATACCATTTTGGATCCTTAAACGTATATGTTTCTTCTCCATTAAGACTAATATCCAAACGATATAAATTCAGTCAGGATCAAATGGTTCCGACTTATCCCTCTTACATTCAGTTGCGCAAATACGATTTGATTGCTTTCTCCAATAACCTATTCCAATACGGGGTTAAGAAGATTAGACGGATTGGCCACACAATGGAATTTGAGCAAATAAAGGAATATGTTCAGGGTGACGACATCCGAACCCTTAACTGGAAGGCAACAGCTAAAAAAAATAGCCTTATGGTCAATCAATATCAGGATGAAAAATCACAAAACATCTATATGGTTATTGATAAGGGTCGTGTCATGAAAATGCCCTTTAATGGTATGAGCCTTCTTGATTATGCCATCAATGCTACTTTGGTTTTATCTAATGTCATATTAAAAAAACAGGATAAAGCCGGAATGTTCTCTTTCTCCAAAAAGGTAGAAAACCGGGTTATTGCAGAAAAAAGAACCTCACAGATGCAAAAAATTCTTGAAAACCTTTACAATATAAAAACCAATTTCTTCGAAAGCGATTATTCGAGTCTGTACGCCGATATCAAAAGGAACATCAACCAGCGAAGCCTAATTATTTTATATACCAATTTCGAAACAATGGATGGTTTACACCGTCAATTGCCCTATTTAAAAGGGATAGCCAAAAATCATTTATTAGTAGTCGTGTTTTTCCAGAATACCGAACTGTATGAGATTACCAATAAAAAATCGGAAACGATTCAGGAAGTTTATGATAAGGTTATTGCTGAAAAATTCATTTTTGAAAAGAAACTTATCGTTACGGAACTGAAAAAATACGGCATTCATTCCGTTTTAACGCAACCCGAAAACCTTACCTTGGACACTATCAATAAATATCTGGAAATCAAAGCCCGGGGAATTCTGTAGATTTTGATTTCTGAATTTTAAATTGCTAACTATAGCATCAATTGCTACTTTTGCCTGATGAAACAAATCACTTCTTCGCAAAATCCGTTTATAAAGTCTCTGATTCAGCTTCAGGAAAAATCCAAAGCCCGAAAGCAGTCAGGTTCTTTCTTAATAGAAGGAATGCGGGAAATTGAGTTAGCCATCAAAGGGAAATACGAAATCGAAACAATCCTTTTTCTTTCGGAATTAGTTTCTGAAAAGCAAATCAGTAAGTTCAAAACGACTTCGGAAATAATTGAAATCTCTAAAGAAGTATATCAAAAGCTTGCTTATCGGGACACAACCGAGGGTATATTGGCTGTAGCCAAAACCAAATCATTAAATCTAACCGATTTAAAAATACCCGAAAACCCTTTAATCATAGTATTGGAATCTCTCGAAAAACCGGGAAATATTGGAGCCGTACTCCGTACTTGTGATGCCGCCAAGGTTGATGCCGTTATTATTGCCAATCCAAAAACCGATTTATACAATCCCAATATAGTCCGCTCCAGCGTGGGCTGTTTGTTTACCAACCAAATCGCAACCGGAACAACAGAAGAAGTCATTGATTTCCTGTTGTCCAAAAAAATTAATTTCTACAGTGCTACGTTGCAGAATTCTACTGCATACCACACCCAGGATTATACTAAACCTACTGCATTAGTCGTTGGCACAGAAGCCACAGGACTAACTCCGCTTTGGCGTGACAAAGCCACTCAAAATATCATTATCCCAATGCAGGGAGTTATTGACAGCATGAACGTTTCTGTAGCTGCTGCAATCCTGATTTTTGAAGCCAAACGCCAACGTGGATTTTAATTTATTTTAATTTTTGAATATCATGATTCGAATGAATGTTAACATTAAATTAGTGCTGGTTTTGCTATTAACGGGCTTTACTGTTTCCGCCCAGATTTCCGAATCCGAAGTAGATGCTTTAGTTGAAAAAACCTTAAAAACTTTCAATGTCCCCGGAATAGCAGTAGGTATTGTAAAAGACGGTAAATTAGTTCTCGCAAAGGGCTACGGTGTTACCAACATCAAAACAGGCAAAAAAGTAGATGCCAATACTCTTTTTGGAATTGCTTCGAACAGCAAATCCTTTACCTCAGCTGCATTAGCTATTTTAGTTGATGAAGGCAAAATCAACTGGGATGATAAAGTAATTAAGTACTTACCCGAATTCAAAATGTATAATGATTATGTGACCAATGAATTCACTATCCGGGATCTACTGACACACCGCAGCGGGTTGGGTTTGGGAGCCGGCGATTTGATGATTTGGCCTGACGGGCATAATTTTACTCCAAAAGATATTGTAAAAAATATCCATTTTTTAAAGCCCGTTTCCGCTTTCAGAACTAAATATGATTATGACAATTTACTCTATGTAATAGCCGGAGAAGTTGTTGAAAAAGTTTCAGGAACATCCTGGTGCGAATTTGTAGAAAACAGAATCATGCGCCCCATTGGAATGAATGACAGTGCCGGCTCCTGGGCAAGGCTAAAAGATACCATCAATACTATTGTCCCTCATGTCCCTACTAATGGGAAACTGGAAGTTATTCCCCGTTATACCAATCGCATTTTTGATGCTGCGGCCGGAGTTTATTCCTCTGTTAACGATTTAAGCAAATGGTTGATTCTTCAACTGAATAATGGGCAATATGGCAACGGAAAACAATTATTCAGCTTACAGCAGCATAATGAAATGTGGAAGCCACAAACCATAATGCCCGTTCCGAATACCTATCCTTATAAAACACTTTTCCGTAATTATGCGCTGGGCTGGCGTGTGGAAGATGCAAGCTTTGCTCACCGCGTAGCGGTGGAGCGCG
>CAMFLD010000405.1 GCA_945957245.1 uncultured Flavobacterium sp.
GCCTATGGGTATCAGTCCATAATGAGTTACTTTGGTAACCAAACTACTGTCGGAAACCAAGCCGGGGAAACGAAAGAATGCCGAAAAGAGAATTTCTTTTTCCAGCAGGTTTTTTTCCAACAACAATATTTCAGCATCAAGATTGGTTCCGGGTTCCAACAGGAAATTTTCCTTTAACGGAAGTTTAGGATCATACCTATGGTTAAAGGTATGATTGATCCAGACAATTTCTATAGCTCCTGATTGTTCCATTTTCTTGAGCCATTCTATATCAGTGCTATGCCTTTCCAAAAATTTTCCGGTTATGGATAAACCAATAGGTTCCGGCTTTCCTGATTTTCCAAATTCTTTTACTATGGATGTAAATATTATCCGGTCTAGTGATTTATGGGAAGGGCATAAGTCGATAGTCAGTGCAATACCTTTTTCCTTTGAATTCCCATGTTGGATTCCGGCATCCTGCATGGGTAAGGATTGTTTTGTAGCCGCATTGATTGCTTTGATATAGGGAGTGCTGCTGTACTGTGCTAATATTGTGCTCCAATCTTTTACTACCGGCGTTATTGCTTCAGCAGGTATTAGAGAGGTTTTTATATCATCAAAACCAACACTTACGAAATAGTGCTTATTCCCACTGTCATAGGAACGAATTAAGGCGACTTGTTTTCCTTTATAGTTAGCAACTCCGAAATAAGTTCTGTAATTTTCAATTGCAGCATATTGGGCAGAGAGATTCAGTGAAAAGACTAGTAACGACAGACAGAATATTTTTCTAATCATCATTGTATAAGTTTTGAGTTTGATTATAACAATGTCAGCTTATTTGTATGGAATTAGATGAAATATAAATTGAAAAGATTATAGGAAACTAATAATGAAATGCAGTAAATAAACAGTAATTCTGAAAATTATGATGTCACGGCAATCATGGATATTTCAATATTGACTCCTTTAGGCAGGCCGGCTACCTGAACCGTTTCTCTTGCAGGTGCCGTTGCTTCGTCAAAATAAGCAGCATAAACCGAATTTATTCGAGCAAAATCACCCATGTCCATAATGAAAATTGTGGTCTTGACTACATTCGTGAAATCCATGTCCGCTGCAGCTAAAACCGCTTTCATGTTTTCCATAACCTGCTTGGTTTCGGTTTCAATATCATCCATAACTAGTTCCATTGTAGTCGGATTAAGTGCTACCTGTCCTGATGTATACAATGTGTTGCCTACAAGTACTGCCTGACTGTAGGGGCCGATAGGAGCAGGGGCTTTGTCAGTATAGATTATTTTTTTCATCAGTTTAAATTTTAAATTAGGGAAGATGGAATTTGATAAATAGTTACATTTTTTTGGCTTATCTGATAGCCCTGTCCGGTTGTCTTCGTTTATCCCACTTGATATCGCTCAATACTCCGGCTTTCACACCAATGAAGAATCCCCAATAAGCATTTGGACCAAAAGGGACCCAGTTAAAATCCATTCGCCAACTTAACAAATCCCTTTCAAAACGGAATTGTGTAAAGGTAACACCTTTATTTACAAAATCATATCCTGTAGATACTCCAATCTTCCATTTAGGAGTCAGATCGGTATTCATGGAGACCATTAAAGAGTTTCCGGTTATTTTCTTTTCACGGTTGTTGTTAGAATAGGTTAAGGAATAAGCTAAAGTCATATCCCAAGGAATTTTGTATTTGAAGAAATCTGAAATAGCAGTATCTTCTTCTCCGTCCTGTTTGAATTGGCTATCCCTGCGGTCACTCAAATCGGTATTGGTTCCAAATAAATCGTCCCCACGACCACCGTTTCGTTCTCCCTGTTTGTTTTTCTTTTCCTTAACTTCTCCATCTTTGCTGCTGAAAGAGTAATTCAGCGTCATGTTGGCACTGGTCATTCTAAATAAGCTACCACCGTTGTCAATATTCCAGGTATTGATACGCTTTCCGGCATTGTTGATGGCATAAGGGTCAAGTGTGGCTGCAAAGTTGATATTCATTTTTTGTTTGAATAACTGAGTTCCGCCACTAACACGCATTGGAGACCACTTTAGGGAATCGGCAGTCATATCATAACTGGCTGAAAAGTTCAGGTTATTTAGTAACATCACTTTTTTAGGCTCCGTTTTCGTAGAATCTTTATCCGTAACTTTAGCTTCAAAGGTATTGCTTATATTAAAGCCTATATTATTCGACATATTATTACCCGGAGCACCAAAAATTCCACCTTCAAAACGGGTATATTGTTTTAGCATGGTACCGCTTCCATCGGGATCATAAGTGTCATAATATTTGGAGAAACTCGGAGTATAACTGTAGGTTATATTAGGTCTTATTACGTGACGGATTGCCTGTATTTTTTTATCCTCACCAAATTTAAATGTACCATAGATAGTGGTTCCAAGTCCGGCACTGAAGGAATAAGTTCTAAAAGCATCAAAGCCCGATACGTCAACGTTAACTACTTTATTCTGTGTGGCGTCAAATTGCTTTCGGATAGTTTTTAAGTACCACACTTCATTATAATTCATTGAGGTAGTAGCACTAAAATGCTTGAATATCTTAAAGTTAGTGCTCAATGGAATAGTATGCTGAACTCCAACTTTGGCATCCCGGAACATTTGAGGTTTAAAGAATAATGAGTCTCTAGTAGCAATCCTGTTTTCTCCTTTTACGGTATACTGCAGGTTGATGTTTTTGAAAAATCCTTTTTTAATACCATCCTTTGGGGCAAAGGGATAAATACGATCCACACTTACCTGAAGTGTTGGAAGAGTCATGTTAATTTCTTCCGTGTTGGTATTCTGTGAATGAGTAGCCGCCAGAGTTAAATTGACTTGGGGAACCGAATTAAATGTTTTGGAATACGATATAGATGAACTCAGTGTATTATTAAGCCTTGATCCAACATTAACCTGATTGATGGAATTTACATAATACTTACTGCTACCTAAGTTTACCGAAGCTGAAAATCTGGAATTAGGATTAGATTTATTGTCTTTAGAATGATTCCATTGGATGTTGTAGATGTTGGTTCTGGAATAATCAGGATAACCTCTTTCGCTGGTAATCAGGTTTTCAAATCGCAC
>CAMFLD010000406.1 GCA_945957245.1 uncultured Flavobacterium sp.
CTAAAAACTAAGATTATGAAAGCAACCCATAAGCTATTTCTATTGGTAATTTTGTCATTAGTTTCTTTATCATGCAAGAATAATGAGGAAGAAGAAAATGAGCATAAATCAATAACAAAAGAGGAATCAAATAATCTAAACATCAGTATTCTCATTGATCTTTCAGATAGGATTGACTCAACGAAGTATCCGAACAAAACAATGCAATATTATTTGCGGGATGTGGGGTATATTAACTCTGTTGCTGAAGCATTTACAAATCACATTCAAGCTAAAAAAGTCAGACAGGCAGATGATAAAATTCAATTATTCTTTGAACCGGCACCTTATAATCCTCAGATAAATTCTATTTCAAAAGACCTTAAAATTGAAGTTGACAGAAACAATATTTCCAAAGATATCATAAAAAAAATTAACGAAAAATACTCTGCCAAACCACTGGAGCTATATAAACTGGCTATAAAGGACAATAATTATGTAGGTTCAGACACCTGGAAATTTTTTAAAAATAAGGTCAGTAATTACTGTATTGATAAAAATCATCGAAATATATTGGTTGTTCTTACCGATGGTTATATCTATTTCAAAGATTCCAAAATCAGGGAAGGCAACACTACAACTTATCTTACCCCTGAAACAATCAGGTCAAATGGTTTAAACAAATCCAATTGGAGTGAAATAATGACTAATGAAAAGATGGCGTTTATTAAAGTTAACAACGATTTATCTGATCTTGAAATTTTAGTATTAGGAATTAATCCCGATACAAAAAACGAATATGAAGAGGAAGTTATAAAAGCCTATTGGACTAAATGGTTTGAGGCAATGAAGGTAAAGCGATACGAAATTTATACAACAGAGCTTCCTTCTAATATGGACAAGATTATAAAAGATTTCATTAATAAAAAATAAATCATGGCTTGGAGTTACCGCAGAAGGGTCAAAATCATTCCTGGAGTACATCTTAATTTCAGCAAGAGTGGAATCAGTACTTCGATTGGTGTAAGAGGAGCAAGTCTTACCTTAGGAAAAAACGGAGCCTATTTAAATACCGGAATTCCGGGAACCGGACTGTCTTATAGGCAAAAACTATTTAATTCAGATGAACCTTCTTTTCCATCCGTACCGGTTGATGTATATGAAGAGGAAGGTAATGAAAATATAGTGAGTGCAGATGTTCAGGAAATAACAAGTCAGGATATGCAAGGTATTAAAGAAACCATTATTGCTGCACATAATCAACGGATAGACTTAAAAAATGATTTGGCAAAAATTAAAACCTCAATCTTTATATCCAGATTGAGTTTGGTTTCCAGTTATATTTTTATATATGGATTAATCAAAAAAGAAATAAAAGATACTATTGTTGCTACAATTAAAAAGAAAAAAGCAACCTATTTGGAAGTCAAAGAGCATTTCGAAAATTGTTATGTCAGACTTGACATTGATTTTGAACCGGAAATTGAACAACAATACCTAAACGTTGTTGAATGCTTTAAAAAGCTTAGTACTTCCCATAAAATATGGGATGTTGTGAGTGCACATTATCAAGACAGAGTAGCGGCAAGATCATCAGCGAGCACACTTGTACGCAAAAGGGAAGTAAAATTTGGAATTAAAAGTATTCCTGATATAAAATCTAAATATGAATCCTTATGGCTCGGAAATGCAAATGGAGCAGATCTTTACTTCTATCCTAATTTTATAGTAATGTACGCATCTTCGAAACGGTTTGCTGTAATTGGACTTGATGAACTTTATTTTAGTCATTCTTATGTAAGATTTACTGAAACCGGAATAGTTCCGAGAGACAGTAATGTAATTGACTGGACATGGACTAAGGTCAATAAAAATGGTGCACCAGACAAACGATTTAAAGATAATCGTCAGATTCCTGTAGTTAAATATGGAGAAATTACTTTAAGAACAGATACCGGATTACATGAAGAATATGAATTTAGCAACTACGAGTATACTGCTGCCTTTGGACAAGCTTTTGGCAAATATCAGAATACGATTAAAGATATAGGTGTAATGAAGTTTTAAATAGTGAAAACATGGAATTAGAATTCGATTACTGGACAGGAAACTTTAGTGATGTGAAAAGATTTTTGATTAGAAGTATCAGTCAATATACTAGGTATCATAACAATGTAAAGATTGGAATCACCTGTGCTCCAAATAGGAGAAAGAGCCAACATAAAAAGGGAGATTCAAATTGGAGCAAAATGGTGGTAAAATATCAAACTTCATCAGTCAATTACATTAATGAAATGGAAAAGATTTTGATAGAATATAACTGGGAATTCATTGAAAATGAAGCTAAAGGCGGTGGAGGAAGAAATGGAAATCCACCATATTATCTTTATGTTTTATTGAGATAAAATAAAATCAGAATGCCTCAAGAGGCATTTTTTTATACAAAAAAGTCCCACCGAAGCAGGACTAAAGAAATTGTATTAGTTAAAGAAATAAAAAATATAAATAAATTACTATTTTTCTGCAATTTGTTATATTTACTTAAAACAACGAACCTCCAATAAATTGGAGGCTCTATTCAGGTACTCTTTCGAGATAATTCCCACGGCTCACTTGATAAACAATGGCCTTATTGTGATTTGATTAAGGCAAATATACTATAAATTATTTAAAAACATATAAAAATGAGTAAAAGAAAACTAGGTTTAGATATAGGTACAAATAGTTTAGGATGGACAGTTGTTGAAAAACAAGATGGAATTTATGATTTTTTAAAAATTGAAAATGAAAATGGAGAATTAATTCCTTCAAAAGGAAGTTACATTTTTTCAAAAAGTGTTGATACTAATGAAAATTCCAAAGCGTCTGAAAGGAGGGGATTTAGGGGTGCAAGAAGAAGAATTGATAGGATACGTTTAAGAAAAATTGCAACTTTGAAAATTCTTGATGAATTTAGTTTATGTCCAAAATTTAAAGTTGGTGAATTAAATAAATGGAAAAACAAGAAAATTTATCCTTGTGATAATATTGATTTTATTGAATGGCAAAGAACCTGTCTCTTATACACATCTGACGCTGCCGACGATATGCAGTGTGTAG
>CAMFLD010000407.1 GCA_945957245.1 uncultured Flavobacterium sp.
GAGATCAGCCTCGGTCTCGTGGGCTCGGAGATGTGTATAAGAGACAGTCTATGCTTTCTGCGAAAAAAGCAGTGGTAAATGGGAAGAAAATAATAGGAAGCAGTACAAACATATTCGCTATAACTACAGGTTTGTTATAATTGTGGATATGTTTGAATAAAAAGTGATGTCTTATCCAGTAACTGGCAATTAAGGTAAAGCTTAGTAAAAGGGCAATAAAATTATACCTTAGTTCTACAATTTGCTCCCAAACACTGTCAAACGTACTTTCTTTTGTTATATGTGGAACCCTAAATTCGATGATGAGAAGCGTGATAGCTATTGCAAAAACCGCATCACTGAAAAATGCCAATCTTTCAACCTGAAATTCCTGTTTCGGATGTTTTTCATGTTCGGTGGGATGCTGTTGAACTTTGTGGTTTTGCACGTGTCTTTTCGTCATAACATCTGATATTTTTGATTAAGCTTTCAAAATATATAGTAAAGCATTGTATTTACAGCAAAAAACTCAAGAGGCCGGCTATTGCAGGAACAGCCTGTACATAAAATATTTTCTTAGAAGCTGTCAGGGCTCCATAAATTCCGGCAACTAATATACAAGACAAAAAGAAAATGGCAATGTATTTAGACCATTCTGTATTGGTTATTAATAATGACCAAATTAACCCACCGGCTAAAAATCCGTTATACAATCCCTGATTGGCAGCCATTATTTTGGTTTTTTCAAACTGATCTTCCGGGATTGACTTAAAAACTTTTTTGCCTTTTGTGGTCCAGACAAACATTTCGAGCCAGAGGATGTAAAGATGTAAAACAGCTATGAATCCAATTATAATCTGCGATATAATATTCATCGTTATTCGTTTTCGTTAAAAATGCGTTCAATTCGCTTGTCCGGCACCAGCCACATCAACGCCACAAAAATGTAAATACCACCGGATACTACCGGATAGAAATTGGCGAAAGCTACTGCTATTATATATAAAATGGGTGATGATTTTCCTTTGATATCCGTTCCTAATGCTTTTGACAAAAGGGAGTCTTTACCATGTTTTTTCAGAATCAATCCCTGTAAAATATAATAGGCAACTCCGTTCATTAAGAGAATAATGCCATATAACATCATCGGGAAAGGAGCAAAGTGGTTTTCTCCATTCCAAGCTGTCGCAAAGGGTATCAATGATAACCAAAACAACAAATGTAAATTAGCCCAGAGGATTTTTCCATTAACCTGCTTCACTGTATGCATCATGTGATGGTGGTTGTTCCAATAAATGCCCACATAAATAAAACTTAGTATATAGCTCAGGAATTTGGGTAGTAATGGTGCCAATGCTTCACAGGAAGCACCTTCCGGGAGTTTGAATTCGAGTACCATGATCGTAATGATAATGGCTAATACGCCATCACTAAATGCTTCGAGTCTGTTTTTGTTCATAAATTTAATTATCGAGTGTTCCTAAAGTTTTATGAATGCGTCTTTTGTGCTTTGTTTGTCTCAGGGAATTATTTCCTGAAATTACACTAATATTTCCATCTATTTCCATCATGGCGAGTTTTACTTCGCTAAATTTCTCTACACCATGTTCCCTAATGACTTCTTCTAATTCGGGTGATGTAATTTCCAGTTTGGCCAAAGCCTTAAAATCAACGATGCCATCATGAATCAGGATTTCGGGCTTGTCCTGTACGATGTTGGCAACGGTCTTGGAATTGTACATTATTTTTTTAAATATAAAATTCACAGTAAATAAGACCAGTGCGGCAACCAATCCACCATCCAGTGACGAATTGCTTCCTACCATAGCATTTTGCACAGCATTACTGATGAGTAAAATAAGTATAATATCGGCGGTATTGAGTTGGGATAACTCTTTTTTACCAAAAATACGTATGGCAATCAGCATAAAAAGATATACGGCGATGCTTCGTATGGTTATGTCGAGGTAAGGATTCATTTATGTTTTGATTTAAATTTTTTCTCGATGGCTTTAATCATTTTTCCGGCAATATCTTTATTGGTGGCACCTTCAATTCCTTCCAGTCCGGGAGAGGAATTCACTTCCAATAACAAAGGCCCTTTAGAAGATCGTATAATGTCAACTCCGGCAACACTTAGATTCATTGCTTTTGCCGCCTTTATTGCCATTTTCTTTTCTTCCGGAGTCGGAACTACTATTGAAGCTGTTCCGCCCATGTGGATGTTTGCTCTAAATTCTCCCGGGGCAGCTTCACGCTGTATTGCCGCAACGACTTTTCCGTCTATTACGAACAGGCGGAGGTCTTTACCATCGGCTTCCTTTATAAACTCCTGAACCAAAATATTAGCATTTAGGCTTTTGAATGCATTTATAACGGATTCCGCTGCTTTTTTTGTTTCCGCTAAAACCACTCCTTTTCCTTGAGTTCCTTCAAGCAGTTTTATGATTAATGGAGAGCCACCGACCATTTTTATTAAATCATCGGTATCCAGGGGTGAATTTGCAAATCCGGTGGTAGGAATATCGATACCGTTGAGTAAAAGGAGTTGTAACGAGAATAGCTTGTCTCTTGATTGTGTTATAGCAGCAGCAGAATTCAGGCAATATACTTTCATAGATTCAAATTGCCGGGTGAGGGCACAACCATAAAAAGTAATACTTGGTCGTATTCTGGGAATAACCGCATCAAAATTATTCAACACCTTCCCACCACGATAGTGAATCTCAGGATTATGCGCATCAAGTTTCATATAACATTCCTTAATGTTAAGAAAGTGCATTTCATGCCCTCGCATTTCTCCGGCTTCCATTATCCGTTTGTTGCTGTATAAATTAGGATTGCTTGCCAAAAGGGCAATCCGCAACCCCGTTTTTTTATTGTCAACAGCATTCACGTAAAGGGTTTCAAGTTTGTGATTGCTTGGCTGTTTTAAAAGGTATTTTTGTTCAGGGTCAACAAGAATCCGACCGCTCATGGCTTCACGGCCTAAAAGCATTCTAAACCCCATAGAATCACGGTTTGTCAACGTCATTTCAATTGGCCAGCTATCGTTTGCAATGGCAAGATTTGTTTGAATAACATAACGCTGTTCCCT
>CAMFLD010000408.1 GCA_945957245.1 uncultured Flavobacterium sp.
CCAATAAAAACACCGATACCCACAAACAGCAACGGACTTAAAAAAGTCATTACGATAAATGATTTGTTACGCACTTTGGCGATAAACTCTCTCTTTATAATTAGGAATGTTTTATTCATTTTTTCTCACTTACAGTTTGGATAAAGATATCATTCATGCTAGGAATTTTTTCCACAAAATGGGTTACCTGACCACGCTGAATCAAAGTGTTCAGTAATTCATTTGGAGTAGCTTTCCCTAAATTGATTTCCAATTTCAATTCGTCATTCAGTGATTTAAAATCCGTTTGGGATAATGTGAATTTCTGTGACAAATCATACATCAAACCTTCTATGTTATCGCTTAGGATTCCCACTTGGTAACTATTTGTCCTATATTGTTTTTTTACATCAATAAGCTTACCCTCAATAAGTTTGTTTGATTTATGAATTAAAGCAATATAATCACACATCTCCTCAACACTTTCCATACGGTGCGTGGAGAAAATTACAGAGGTTCCCTGTTTATTCAATTCGATGATTTCGTCTTTAATAAGGTTCGCATTTACAGGATCGAATCCTGAGAAAGGCTCATCCAAAATAAGCAATTTAGGTTTGTGAAGCACTGTAACCACAAATTGGATTTTTTGAGCCATCCCTTTAGAAAGCTCCTGAATCTTTTTGTTCCACCAGCCCTGTATTTCAAGACGTTCAAACCAATATTCCAACTGCTTTCTGGCTTCCTGTTTTGACAAACCTTTTAACTGCGCCAGATAAAGGCACTGTTCTCCTACCTTCATAGTTTTATATAAACCACGTTCTTCAGGCATGTAACCTATAACTCCGACGTGGGCAGGATTTAGTTTTTCACCATCAAGAATCACACTACCGCCATCGGGCATTGTGATTTGATTGATAATTCGGATTAGGGAAGTTTTACCGGCGCCATTAGGACCTAAAAGTCCATAAATGCTGCCTTTGGGAACGGTTAAGGAAACTTCGTTAAGCGCAGTGTAATCACCATATTGCTTAACTACTTTGTTTACTTCAAGTATATTGCTCATACTTTCGAATCTATTTTTTGTAAAAGTAAGGAATAAGTAATAATCTGAAATGAAATGTTACAAAAAACCCACCCTAATTTTTACAAAAGGATGGGAAAAATTGCTATGAAAAAGAAGTTACCTGTTTCCAAGTAACATTCAAATATAAAACTATTTTTTATATTACGAAAACATATCTTTTACTTTTTCGAAAAAAGATTTATCCCCTTTTTCAGGTTTCGGAATAAAGTTTTCATCGTTAAGTGATTTTTCAAAAAACTGTCGTTGTTCTTTGGTTAACTTTTTTGGAGTCCAAACATTTACATGCACCAAAAGGTCTCCGCTTCCGTAACTGTTCAGGCTAGGTATACCTTTGTTTTTCAACCTGAGGATTTTCCCGGACTGAATACCTTCTTCTAATTTGATTCTTACCTTACCGTTAATTGCCTCAATATCTTTGGAAGCCCCTAAGGCTGCTTCTGCAAAACTGATATATAAATCATAGTGAAGGTTTTCGCCTTCACGTTTCAGAAACTCATGTTCCAGTTCTTCAACCGCTACAATCAGGTCACCGGCAATACCATTTCCCGGTGCATCATTTCCTTTGCCGGAAACTTTAAGCTGCATACCGTCAACAACACCTGCAGGAATTTTGATTGAAACCGTTTCATCTTCCATAATCATACCATGAGCATCAGCATTGTTAGGCTTGCTTTCGATAGTCTGACCCGTTCCGCCACAAGTATGACAGGTGGTGGCCGACTGCATTCTTCCCAATATGGTATTGGTTACTTTAAGGATTTGTCCCTGCCCGTTACAGGTTGGACAGGTTTTATATTTTACGCCCGGTGCCTGAACCTTACGCTTTACTTTTACTTTTTTCTCAACGCCATTGGCAATTTCTTCCAGCGTCAATTTTACTTTAATACGCAGGTTACTTCCCTTGACTCTTCTTTGTCCGCCTGAGCTTCCTCCGAAACCGCCAAAGCCGCCTCCGCCAAAAGCACTACCAAAGATATCTCCAAACTGGCTGAAAATATCATCCATATTCATGTGGTGACCACCGCCAAAACCTCCTGCTCCATCAAAAGCAGCATGTCCATACTGGTCGTATCTCGCTTTTTTATCGGGATCACTTAGGACTTCATACGCCTCTGCTGCAGTTTTGAAATTCTCTTCAGCCTGTTTATCCCCCGGATTTTTATCCGGATGGAATTCAATAGCTTTCTTTCTATATGCTTTCTTGATTTCCTCCGCAGTGGCACTTTTGGAAACACCTAATATTTCGTAAAAATCTTTTTTGCTCATACTTGTTGTAAAATTTTAGACGTTCTTACTGCCCTATGACTACTTTTGGAAAACGAATGATTTTGTCTCCAAGTTTATATCCTTTTTCTATTACATCGACAACTTTTCCTTTTAAATCGTCAGATGGTGCCGGAATCTGAGTAATGGCTTCTGCAAAATCAGCATTGAATGCATCTCCTGCTTTAACATCAACCTGTTCCAAACCTTTTGAAACCAAGGTTCCTTTTAGTTTTTCGTGGATTAATTCCACACCTTTAGCCAAAACTTCATTATCCGATTTGGCAATTTCAATCATGGCTCTGTCAAAATCATCTAATATTGGCAGTAATGCCTGCAATACTTCCTCATTGGCAGTCTTAAACAACTCAATACGTTCTTTAGCTGTCCTTCTTTTGAAGTTCTCAAATTCAGCAAAAAGACGTAAAAATTTATCTTTTTCTTTAGCCAAATCTTCCTGCAACTGTTGTTCCGCAGTTAGCTCTACAGCCGATTCTACTTCGTTTGCCGCATTTTCATTTACCTCAATTTCTTTTTCGCTATTTTCAGTACTCATTGTGTTTTTATTTTTAAATATACGCTTTATCTTCATTTTTTTGTTTTGGTACGCAAAAGTACTGCCATTTCTTTAAAAATGTCAAATTGTCATTGTTTTTATACTTTTATGAAAGAGAAAATTTTCTCAAAAATTAATAAAAAATTCTGTCTCTTATACACATCTCCGAGCCCACGAGACCGAGGCTGATCTC
>CAMFLD010000409.1 GCA_945957245.1 uncultured Flavobacterium sp.
TATCAATACTGATAAAACAAAACTCACTGCTGAACAGAAAAAAGCATTGGAATCTTTCGATAAAGTAAATATTCTGGCTTTTAAAGCAGATGAAACCAACAAGGCGGATTATGATGCTGAAAGCCAAAAGCTGACGGATATTTTAAAAGGTAAGGATTACAGCGAACTGATAAAAGTAAGTTCAGGAAAAGATGGTGCTTCTATGAGTTATGTTGGCGATGAAGACCATATCAATGAGTTTGTGCTTTTTGGCAAAAAAAAAGAAAATGGATTCGCTGTAGTAAGGGTTTTAGGTAAAGACATGAATCCGAACAATATCTTAAATATGATATCAGTTTTGAAAAATGCAGATGTCAATTTAGAGCAATTGAAGCCCTTGCAGGATCTTTTGAAATAATTTATTTGAGGTTAGTTATTTATAAAAAAGTCCCTGAAAAGGGACTTTTATTTTTTAAAATATTTTCTGGGAACTACCAGCATTCCAAAACATTCACCATCTTCTTTACCTATGTGTTTGTGGTGCATTTTATGAGCTCTTCTCACAGCTCTTGCATAACGATTGTCTGCATTTCGAAACAATTTAAATCTTTGATGGATAAAGATATCATGAACTGTAAAATAGGCAATTCCATAAGCAAAAATTCCCAATCCAATAGCAAGACCAATCGATAGGTAATCATAACGCCAGAGTAGAAAGAAACAGATACTCACAATAGCGTAAAAAATAAAAAAAGAATCATTGCGCTCAAACCATGAATCGTGATCCTTTTTATGATGGTCGGCATGCAGTTTCCACAAAAATCCATGCATGATATACTTGTGGCTAAACCAAGCCATAAATTCCATAATGCAGAAAGTAAGGATAAAAACAACTATATTCAGTATCATATATAACTATAATAAGTTCAAACGGTAATTAACGTAACATCTTGCCAATAACCCGAATTTTTCATAATCTGGGACACGGATTCGGGTGTTCTTGATTTCCATGGAAGGAGTTTCTTTGAGTTTTGACAACAGTTTTTTGTAATAAACATAGGCTGTATAAACACCAAACTTAGCTTCAAGTGGTAATTTTAATATTCCCTGAAAACCAACTTCAAAATCTGCTTCAATTTCTTTGATTATGATTTGTTTTGAATGCTCGTCCAAGCGCGATAAGTCTGTATTGGGAAAATATGTGCGGTTCAAATCTTCATAATCGGCCTTTAAGTCACGAAGGAAATTTACTTTCTGGAATGCCGACCCCAATCGCATGGCTGAATGTTTCAGCTCCTGAAACTTGTGCTCATCTCCATTGACAAAAACTTTGAGGCACATCAGTCCTACCACATCAGCTGAGCCATAGATATATTCATTATATTCTTCATAAGTATGATATTCCGATTTGTGTAAGTCCAGCTTCATACTTTTCATGAAAGCATCAATCATCTCATTAGGAATGTTATATTTACTTACTGTGTATTGAAAGGAATTCAACACGGGGTTTAAACTTATTTTATTTCTCAGAGCGCTGTCAAGGTCTTTCTCAAACATTTCAAAAAGCGTCTCTTTGTTATAGTCGTGAAATGTATCAACTATTTCATCTGCCAAACGCACAAATCCGTAGATATTATAAATGTCCTGACGTATACTTGGAGCCAACATTTTAACGGCAGCAGAAAAAGATGTGCTATAGGATTTAGTCACATTTTTGCTACACTCAAATGATATTTTATCAAAAAGGGATTTCATGTCTTGGTAAAGTTAAAGATTATTTTGAATAAGTTCGGCAACTAATTTTCCTGATATCAATGCCGGAGGGACGCCAGGTCCGGGCACAGTTAATTGTCCGGTAAAGAAAAGGTTATTTACCTTCTTACTTTTCAATTTGGGTCTTAAAAAAGCCGTCTGCAAAAGCGTATTGGCCAAACCGTATGCATTTCCTTTATAGGAGTTGTATTCTTTAATAAAATCATTGACGCAAAACGATTCCTTAAAGATAATCTTATCCTTTACAGATTGCTGCGTCAGCAGTTCAAAACGGGTAATTATTTTTTCAAAATAAGTTTCACGCAATTCAGGAGTATCCTTGAGACCCGGAGCCAAAGGAATCAAAAAAATTCCGGCTTCTTTTCCCTGAGGTGCAGCATTATTATCTGTTTTAGAAGGGAAACTTGCATAGAACAAAGGTTCTTCAGGCCATTTTGGATGATCATAAATATCTTTTGCATGCAAATCAAAATCGGTATCAAAAAACAAAGAATGGTGTTCTATGTTTGCTATTTTAGTATCAAAGCCAACATAAAAAAGCAGCGAAGAAGGAGCGAAAGTTCGTCCCTGCCAATATTTTTCAGAGTAAGAGCGGTATTTTTCATCCATCAATGTTTCACTGAAATGATAATCAGCACCACTAAGGATAATATCTCCTTTTATTGTTTTACCATTTATGACCAAACCGGTAGCAATGCTATTTTCTACAATGATTTTTTCAACAGTAGCATTGGTATTTATTTTGACACCAAGTTCCGTAGCTAATTTTTCCATGGCTAAAATAACACTGTACATTCCATTTTTAGGATGCCAAGTACCCAATCCAAAATCTGCAAAATTCATAAAACTATAAAATGATGGCGTGTCTGAGGGTTTGGCTCCTAAGAAAAGTACGGGAAATTCAAGTATTTGGATTAGCTTTTTGTTTTTAAATTTTCTTCGAATGTCTTTGGAGATATTTCCAAAGAATTGATTTACCTTGGTTATAGTGGCAGGAGTAACAAGTTCGAGAGGAGAAATTCCGGGGCGGTATACAAGGTCTTTTATAGCAATATCATAATTGGACTGGGCTTCTTTCATAAAGACTTCCAGCTTTTTACCGCTTCCTTTTTCTATATTCTCAAAAGTAAAAATGATTTCAGGTAGATTGTCGGCAATGGTGATAAAGTCCTGTATGCCGAAATAAACCTGATAGGCTGGAGAAAGCTTTATCAGTTCGTAATAATCTGACGGTTTTTTCCCAAAATCGGAAAAGAAGCGCTCAAAAACATCAGGCATCCAATACCAGGTCGGACCGATGTCAAACGTAAATCC
>CAMFLD010000410.1 GCA_945957245.1 uncultured Flavobacterium sp.
CTTTGGAAGTTGCTCATTAAATGCAGTCGCAGGCCAAAGCCGGGCAAAAAATTATTTACAGGAATCTGACTGAAAAAACCGGCGTAAATCTTGACCGGAATCTTATCAAGAACTGCATGATTAACCTTATTACCAATGCCATTAAATATTCGAATGAAGGTTCTCTCATTGAATTCAACACCGATATTTCAGAAAGAGAAAATATTATATCGGTCAGGGATAACGGTATTGGGATTCCTGCAGAAGACCAAAAATACCTTTTCGGAGCTTTTTTCCGGGCTCAAAACACCGGCAGCATTTTGGGTACCGGACTAGGTCTCAATATTGTAGCACGGCATGTAGAGCTTATGAAAGGTAAAATTGAATTTGAAAGCAAACCGGAAAACGGGACATTGTTTAAACTTATATTTCCAGCACTATGACAAAAATAATAATCATTGAAGACAATAATGACATTCGTGAAAATGTAGTTGAAATACTTCGCTTAAGCGGTTATGAAGTGTTTGAAGCAGATAATGGAAAGACGGGTACCGAACTCGCCATTCAGCATCTGCCCGACCTCATTCTTTGTGATATCATGATGGACAATCTTGATGGTTATGGTGTATTGGAAATTTTAGCTAAAAATGATGCTACTAAAGCGATTCCTTTTATATTCATGACAGCCAAATCAGAAAGAGCCGATATTCGCAAAGGAATGGAACTTGGAGCCGATGATTATCTTACCAAGCCTTTTGACGATACCGAATTGCTCAATGCCATAGAAACCAGACTGAAGAAAAAAGTTATTCAAAAAGAATTTTACAGTAAATCTGTTGAGCAACTATCGGGTATAATAGCTGCTAAAGACGGGCTCAACGAGCTTAAGCTTGCTTTAGAGGAACGAAAAGTGAGGCATTTCAAGAAAAACCAGACTATTTATTACGAAGGTGATCGTGTTAACGGAATATGGGTCGTACTTGACGGAAAAGTAAAGACCACCAAAATGGCCGAAGACGGAAGAGAATTACTAACCGGAATTTTCGAATCTGATTCTTTTATTGGTATTAATTCTCTTTTTTCCGGAGATACCTATAACGAAACTGCCATTGCTACCGAAGAAAGTCATCTGTCGAGTTTTCCTAAAGAACAGTTTGAAAAATTCATAACCCTTTATCCTGATGTTGCCGAGAAATTTATTGGTATTCTTTCCAACCAGATCAGGCAACAGGAAGAACAACTACTTCAGCTTGCCTACCAATCCGTTAGAAAAAGAATTGCAGAAAGTATCCTTCGCCTGCAGAAACAGGAAAACAACGGTAATGTAATTTCAATAAGCAGGATTGACCTCGCTGCTATGTCGGGCACAGCTCCTGAAACCGTGAGCCGAACGCTTACCGATTTTAAGGATGATGGTTATATTGAAAAGAAAGGAAGTTCTATTACTATATTGGATTTGCACAAACTGGAAAGACTTAAAAATTAGTCCTCGAAGGAAAATCTAGTTGGAAGGTTTATCATTAAAATTGTGCAGCCTCAATTTATTAACCTTCCTGTCCACTCTTTTCCAGATTTTGTTATCCAATTTTAGTGTATCGATATCTTGGATGATATCAAAAAAAGGAATGATTTTCTCTCTTTCTACTATACGGTTTTTATAGCCAAAAGCAAACCAGTCTCCACGCATCTGAAACTCAATATTATCCCGGCTATTATCATTATTTTCATAAAGTATAGTCTGAGTTTTCCAATCTCCTCCCCATGTAAGATAGGCTTTTAACATGCAAATGATTAAAACAAGGGAAAATATTACTTTTCTTTTCCTTACCGCAGCAAATCCAAACAATATCCAGCCTATCCAAAAACTGAATAAGGATACCGATGTGATATATAATATCAGCCTGACATAAAAGTTATTAATTTCCAATCTGGTAAACCGTTCCATCAAAATAAGTCCGGCAGCCAGAGCAAAAACTATGAACCATCCTGAGAAACCCATTTCCCAGGATGCATAAAATGGTTCTTTTTTTGTTTTATAACTCATTTTTAAAATTCAATAGTATTATGAAACTTTATCCATTGTTAGGAAGTTCTCTATTTCCTGAACTCCCTGAACGTTCCTTACCAGGCTTGCCACAAGGTTTTTTTGTTCGGTATTGTGTACTTTCCCTTTTAATATGACACGGTTGCCGATGATTTCAATAATAATATCAGTAGTAATGGAAGGCTCACCATAAATAGCTGCAAAAACATCCTTTTCGTCAATGACAGCCTGAGGCTTTTCAGGAATCGTTATGCTGTTTTTGATACTCGTGATCCCTTTGAGATTAATGATACATTCTTCGGCCAGATCTTTTTGGTATTTCCATTTAAGTCTTCCTTCGAGACCTACTTCTCCATTGTTGACTGTTATTTTTATATCGTTGTGGGAATTCCCAAAGTTTTTGATAAACCTTTCGGTAATAGCCTGTTGAATTTCACTGTCACTGCATCGATCCCCTTCATTAACTTTTACACTGATTCGCTCCATAGCACTCTTAACTCCTTCAATACCTTTGGCAATTTTTCGGGCCAGTTCTTTTTTCGGATACTTATCTACAAAGCCAGTCAGTGTAACACTACCATTAAAAACATCCACAAATATTTCCGCTGCATTGAGCAGCGTATTTACGTGCAAGGCTTTTTCAACCTGTTGTTGTATGATGGCATCAGTTTTCATGCAGCTTTATTTACAGTACAAAATTGAGCCAAATACAACCTCAATAAAATGATAATCGTCATATTCGGGATTGTCGGGTCTTTCAAACCTGACTATAATATAAATGTCTAAATGTTTATCAGGCTTTTTCTTATATTTATAAAGCTATCTATTTTTAGTGCTTAAACTTGCTCAATCCCTTACTATACTTGCAATCAACAACTGTAATTAAAATTAAGCTCTTATTATTTTGATTTATTTTCTTACTACAAATTTCGATTCATGTAGAAAAAACCAGTAGCATATTCATTTAGAACAGAATTAATATAGTTTTGCCTTCTCTAATCAATTTTAATTAAGTTTTTAA
>CAMFLD010000411.1 GCA_945957245.1 uncultured Flavobacterium sp.
ATCCTGTAAGTAAAAGGAGGAAGGCTTATATTTTTAATTAGATTATCTATGGCATCTTTAAAAGCCTGTGAATCTTCGGGATGGACATACTTGAGAAAGTTTTCACGGCTTGCAAAAAAACCTTGTGGTTTGAACCCCAGTAATTGATAGCTGTTATCGGACATACTGTATTCATTAGTCTCGAGATTGAGCTCCCAACTTCCAAACCGGGCTACATTTTCAGCAAGATTACTTGATTCGTTCATTAGCGCTAACCTATTGTTGCTGATTTGCATTTTTTCTAAATCACGGTTAATCCGCATGTAAGAGATGGAAATCAGTAACAGGGTTATTAAAAGAGTAACATAAACAAAGATTGGTGTTATTTTTACCGTATCCTTGTAGTTAACTTCCCGTGCTTTCAGCATTTTTTTCTCTACCAAAATCATCTCTTTTACCTGCTCCCGGATACTGTCCATGGCTTCTTTGCTGACTTTAAGTTTTTCTTTTAAAACACTATCAGAAAGAGGCTTGTTTCTGGACATGTGCAATGTCATTGAAAGATAGTTTTGTCTTTTGTTGATATAAAACTCAAGCTTGCGTAGGTTTTTTTCCTGAGTAGGATTGTCTTTAGTATAGTTCTTTACTTTATTGAAAGAATCATGGATGTTTTTTTTAGAATCAATGTACGGTGCTAAAAATGTCGAGTCTTTAGTAATCAGATAACCCCGTTGACCCGTTTCAGAATCTTTAAGGTATGACATGAGCCGTTCCAGTTCCAAATTAACTTCATAAGAATGATTGACCCATTTAGAAGAATCGCCTACTTGACTGATGTGCTTAAAAGTGACAGCCGAAATAAAAAATATCACAAAAATTGAGACCACAAAAATGCTCTTAAGAAAGATGCTCGATTTATAAAATCTCCGTAATTTCATGATTCTCGACAGGGTTAGTTTGTATTATAGACGCAGTAAAAAATTGTCCTTATTCAAACCGGAGGTATGGTACTGCCAGTTAATGGTAACCACTTCAGAAAGCACTTTTTTGAGTGTAGTAAAATCACTTGGTTTTTTGATATAAATATTGGCTCCCTGTACAAAAGTTTCCTCAATATGCTCTTCTGATGATGAAGTAGAAAAAATCGCTATTGCGATGTCATTGAATTTGTTATCACGTTTTATTTCATATAAACATTCAATTCCATTTTTTTTAGGCATGTTCAAATCCAGAAACAATACATTGGGTAAAACAGCATCCGGACTGTTCAGGTAATCCATCAGTTCAACACCGTCATTGAAGGTATTGACTTTGGTATTGATTTTTAATTCATCAAAAGCATCGGTAAAGAGCATTCTGTCATCTTCGTCATCGTCAGCCAAAATGATGTGTATATAATCTTTGTCCATAACTATTACTGTTTGTTAGCGATTTCTCGGCGTTTATTAATAATTCTCTGGAATGCTGAAGGAGTAATTCCTGTTGCATTCTTAAATTGAGTACTCAAATGGGCTACACTGGAATAGTTAAGCTGGAAAGCAATTTCCGTCAGGCTCAAATCGGTGCTGACAATAAGTTGCTTGGCGTATTCAATTTTCTGCATAATGATATAATTCTCAATGGAAGTATAAGTCACATCAGAAAACAGGTTAGAAAGATAGCCATAGCTGTGGCTTAGTTTCTCTGCCAGATAAACAGAACTTTTTACATTTACCAGTTCCGGGCTGTGAATCATTTCAATAATGGTGTCTTTTATTTTTTGAACCAAAACACTTTTTTGATTTTCAATAATATCAATACCATATTGCTTAAGGTCATCAGTAAAAGCCTTAAAAGAGTCTGAATCTACTTTTTCTAAAATATCAACTTCACCAAAGCCAAGCACTTTGTGTTTGATATTGTGCTGCATCAGTTTGTCTTCCAATACTTTTCGGCAGACGGTATTAAAATCAAATTTGATAAATATCTTCATAACTATTGAAGGTTCACGGTTTGTGTAAAAATAACAAAATATTCAAACAAAAAGCCGTATTTGGATACGGCCTTTTTTACTAACCCCAACTTTTATTATTGGACAAACTATAGAAGTAGGTGCCTATCGTTTGTATTACAAAGTTATTTTCGTTGCTGTGAAGACGGGTTATATAATTTTCAGGTAATGTTACAGGATTTTCACTTTTACATTTCAATTCGTAACTTTGCACAACACAACAACACTATGACAACACAACAACTCGTTCAGCAAATCCATCTGAAAAAATCATTTCTATGTATTGGTCTTGATGTAGATTTAACTAAAATTCCGCCTCATTTACTGGATCTTGAAGACCCCATTTTTGAATTCAACAAAGCTATCATTGATGCAACGCACGATTTGTGCATCTCTTATAAACCCAACATTGCTTTTTATGAAGCTTACGGAATTAAGGGTTGGCAATCCCTTCAGAAGACCATCAGTTATATTAACGAAAAGCATCCTGATATTTTTACGATTGCCGATGCCAAACGTGGTGATATAGGTAATACCTCTTCCATGTACGCTAAAGCATTTCTCAAGGATTTGAATTTTGATTCTGTTACGGTTGCTCCTTATATGGGAAAAGATTCTGTAGAGCCTTTTCTCGAATTTGAAAACAAACATGCTATTTTACTGGCACTGACTTCAAATGATGGTGCTTTTGACTTTCAGACTAAAACGACGGATGGTACTGAATTGTATAAATTGGTTCTCGAAACTTCCAAAACATGGAAAAATGCTCAAAAACTGATGTATGTTGTTGGTGCTACCAAAGCTGAATATTTTAAAGAAATCAGGAAAATAATACCGGACAGCTTTATTTTGGTTCCCGGTGTTGGAGCACAAGGAGGAAGTTTAGATGAAGTCTGTCAATATGGAATGAATGACAATATAGGCTTACTGATTAATTCTTCCAGAGCTATTATTTATGCCTCCAGAGAAAAGGATTTTGCAGAAAAGGCAAGGGCAGAAGCTTTAAAAATGCAGCAGGAAATGAAGTCCATACTAGCCAAACTTTAATCACATTGAAGCTACATACA
>CAMFLD010000412.1 GCA_945957245.1 uncultured Flavobacterium sp.
GTCCCGGAGTGCCCGATGAAGCCGGTTTGCTCAAAGGAGTGATTACAAAATATGCCGAAACCAAAAGCATTCTAGGCGTTTGCCTCGGACAGCAGGCCATTGGCGAAGTATTTGGCGGAAGCCTGATTAATCTTGATAAAGTATATCATGGCGTAGCCACAAAAGTAACACAGGCCGTTACCGACGAATCCCTGTTTAAAGGACTTCCCAATGTTTTTGAAGTGGGACGCTACCATTCCTGGGTGGTTTCCAATACTGATTTTCCATCCGTTTTAGAAATCACTTCCACTGATGAAAATGGCGAAATCATGTCACTGCGACACAAAACCCTTGATATCAAAGGCGTACAATTCCATCCCGAAAGCGTTTTGACACCTTTTGGCAAACAAATTTTAGAAAACTGGATCAACTCATGAAAACCATACTCAACAGATTAATAAACCACGAAACACTTTCAAAAGCTGAAGCAAAAGACGTTCTCGTTACTATTTCCTCCGGGCAGTGTAATCCGAGTCAGATTGCTTCGTTTTTGACGGTATACATGATGCGGAATATAACCATCGATGAGCTGTCGGGATTTAGGGAAGCCTTATTGGAATTATGCATTCCGGTAGATTTTTCCGATTACAACACTATCGATTTATGCGGTACCGGTGGAGACGGAAAAGATACTTTCAACATTTCCACTCTGGCTTCATTTGTGGTAGCCGGAACAGGTATTCATGTGGCCAAACACGGTAATTATGGCGTTTCTTCCATTTCAGGTTCAAGTAATGTCATGGAAGCTTTGGGTGTCAGATTCAGCAACGAAAAGGATTTTCTGTCCCGATGTATGGAGGAAGCCAATATTGCCATTTTACACGCTCCACTATTCCATCCGGCGATGAAAAATGTAGGGCCAATCCGTAAGGAACTTGGCGTTAAAACTTTTTTCAACATGCTTGGTCCTATGGTCAATCCGTCATTTCCAAAGAATCAGCTGGTTGGTGTTTTCAGTTTGGAATTAGCCCGAATGTATGCCTATCTCTACCAAAATACGGAAGTTAATTATACCATTCTCCATGCTTTGGACGGATACGATGAAATATCCCTTACAGCCGATGCCAAAATGATAACCAAAAATACAGAAAGTATTGTCAATCCTAATGATTATCAATTATCAAAACTACTTTTTGACGATATAAAAGGCGGAAAAACCATCGAGGAATCAGCTCAGATTTTTATGGATATCATTTCAGGAAAAGGAACCGAAGCGCAACAAAATGTGGTTTGTGCCAATGCTGCACTGGCCATTGCAAACGTTGAGGGAACAGGCATCTTAGAATCATTTGCCAAAGCAAAAGAAAGTCTACTGACCGGGAAAGCTTTACTAAAACTGCAAAAACTGCAGCAAATCAGCCAAAACGCATGAATATTTTAGATCAGATAATAGCCAGTAAGAGAAAAGAAATCGCATTGAAAAAGAGTGTGGTATCGGTTACACAGTTGGAAAACATGGAGTTATTCAATAAAAAAACCTGTTCGCTCAGCAAATCCATCATCAATTCACCTTTTGGAATCATTGCTGAGCACAAAAGACGTTCTCCTTCCAAAAGCACTATCAACAATAATTTTTCTGTTGAAGAAGTGGTAAAAGGCTATGAAAATGCAGGCGCATCAGGGATTTCTGTTTTAACGGATACCCAATATTTCGGAGGTTCTTTGGAGGATTTACTATTGGCAAAAGCTTCTGTGAAAACTCCACTTTTGCGTAAAGAATTTATTGTGGATGAATACCAATTACTGGAAGCTAAAGCTTTTGGTGCCGATGCCATACTGCTGATTGCAGCCGTTTTATCAAGAACCCAAATCAAGCAGCTTTCTGAGTTTGCCCAATCGTTGGCTTTAGAAGTATTACTGGAAGTTCACAATCAGGAGGAATTAGAAAAAAGTATTATGCCAAGCCTTGATTTAATTGGTGTTAACAACAGAAACCTAAAAACATTCGAAGTAAGTCTTCAAAACAGTCTGGATTTAGTAAATCATATTCCGAATGACTGTGTCAAGGTTTCCGAAAGCGGATTATCCTCAACCGATGCTGTAATGATGCTTAGAAAGCAAGGTTTTCAGGGATTTTTAATGGGAGAACACTTTATGAAAACTGAAAACCCCGGAAATAGTCTGGAACAATTCATCAATGAGTTAAAATAAAATGGCAACTAAAATCAAAATATGCGGTATGAAGTTCCCGGAAAACATTGACGAAATAGCTTCGCTGGAACCTGATTTTATGGGCTTTATTTTCTATCAAAAATCGCCAAGATATTTTCAAAATGAAATTCCCATAATGAATAAATCTATTCAAAAGGTGGGTGTTTTTGTAAATGCTTCTTTAGATGAAATTCTGGAAAAAGTGAGCCAATACGAATTGGATTTTGTTCAGTTGCACGGTGATGAAAGTCCTGAATTCTGTGATTTGGCACAACAAAAAAAACTTAAAGTAATAAAAGCATTTAGTGTAGATAATAAATTTAATTTCAATAATTTAAGTAAATACTATAATTGCTGTCATTACTTTTTATTTGACACAAAAGGGTTTAACTATGGAGGTAACGGAATTGTTTTCGATTGGTCGGTTTTAGAACACTACAACCTGGACAAACCTTACTTTTTGAGCGGAGGAATCGGAACAGAAAATATTGAAGACATTCAAACATTCTTCACAAAAGCATATTCTAAAAACTGCTTCGCCATCGACTGTAACAGTAAACTGGAAATTGCTCCCGGACTAAAGTCAACCGAGAAAACAAAACAGCTTATTAATGCTTTTAAACAATAAATTATGCAAACGAGCTATCATGTAAACGAAAAAGGGTTTTATGGCGAATTTGGAGGCGCATTCATTCCTGAGATGCTTTATCCCAATGTAGAAGAACTGCGTCAGCACTATTTATCCGCAATGAGCGAACCATCTTTCCAAGCCGAATTTCACACGCTTTTAAAGGCTGTCTCTTATACACATCTCCGAGCCCACGAGACCGAGGCTGATC
>CAMFLD010000413.1 GCA_945957245.1 uncultured Flavobacterium sp.
GAGTAGTCATTGTCATAGCCAAACTATCTTAAAAATTTATCAATTATATAAACCAACTGCAGTAAAGATATATAAGAAACACTTACTAACATTAACGTGCGGGCCGCTTTTACAGTCCGCAACTGATATAACTTTACAGCATAAAAAATCATCCAAATACCCAATAGGAAAACAATCACCGCAGCTACGGGCGAGATGTAAAGTTTTCCGGTGTAGCCCAAAGCAGGCAGCAAAGAAGCTACTAAAAGCCAAATACTATATAACAAGGTTTGCAGCGCTGTAGATTGGTCTCTTTTTCCTGTAGGCAGCATAAAAAAACCAGCCTTTTCATAATCCTCAAAAAGGAACCACCCAATAGCCCAAAAATGAGGGAATTGCCAAAAAAACTGAATCAGGAAAAGCGTCCCCGCTTCAATGCCAAACTGACCTGTAGCGGCTACCCAACCTAACATAAAAGGAATAGCGCCCGGAAAAGCACCCACAAATACCGAAAGCGGTGTATGCTGCTTCAAAGGGGTATAAACACTCGTGTATAAAAAAATTGAAATCGCACCAAACATAGCCGATTTCGCATTGATATTATAAAGTAGGATTAAGCCAATGATGGTCAAAAGACTGGCAATAAAAAGCGCATGATTAGGCGACATTCTTCCCGAAGCCACAGGACGGTTCTTCGTACGGTCCATCAACGCATCCAAATCCTTTTCAATAACCTGATTAAATGCATTGGAAGCGCCCACCATACAATACCCACCAACGGTAAGCATCAGCAAAGTGAGCCAGCTGAAAGGATGTTCACTGTCAAATCCCAATAAATATCCTGCTACTGATGAAAATACAACACTAACCGCTAAACCTGCCTTAGTGATTTCTTTAAAATCAAGGGTAATTTTTTTTAATAAAAACGGACTGGCTGTTGCGCTCAAGGGTAATGAATTATTGTTTTTTTAAAACTGGCGCAAAGGTACTTTATAGAAAATGATTTGACAAAAAAACAGCCCATAAATGTTACAGCACTTTTATAGTTTTTAGGAGCACACCTTACTGCTCTTTTACACGAATCCTCCCGCCATCCACTCCGCACGGCGGATTGCTCCTGTCGGGGCTAAATTGGAGGTCTTGTCTTTTAAGAACTTTACAGATTTCTTAAATTACAAAAAAAAACGCTCCAATCAGGAGCGCTTACATTTTTTATCTTATCGGCTGATTTAAAATCAGGTCGATAAACAAGTTAATTTTATCTTTCAATTCTTTCCTTGGAGTAATGAAATCCAGAAAACCATGATCCAATACAAATTCCGCAGTTTGAAAACCTTCCGGTAAATCCTTACCGGTTGTATCCCGAACTACCCTTGGTCCCGCAAAACCTATCAAAGCACCGGGCTCTGAAATGTTTACATCCCCAAGCATAGCATAAGAAGCTGTGGTACCACCAGTTGTTGGGTCAGTACACAATGAAATATAAGGGATTTTAGCCTCGGCCAACTGCGCTAATTTCGCAGAGGTTTTTGCCAACTGCATCAACGAATAAGCAGCCTCCATCATACGGGCACCTCCTGATTTAGAAATCATCAAAAACGGGACTTTATGTTTAATGGAATAATCAATTCCACGGGCTATTTTTTCTCCTACAACAGCTCCCATAGACCCCCCAATAAAGGCAAAGTCCATACAGCAAACCACTAAATCTTTTCCTTTTGATTTTCCAACACCGGTGCGCACCGCATCTTTCAATCCGGTTTTTTCAATAGCATCTTTCAAACGGTCAGAATATTTTTTAGTATCCACAAAGTGCAAAGGATCTTTAGAAGTCATTTTAGCATCCAATTCCTTGAATTCATTATTGTCAAAAAGTATTTCAAAATACTCCTTACTTCCAATTCTCACATGGAAATCATCCTCAGGACTTACCCAAAGATTCCTGGCCAATTCATCCTGGTCAATAATTTTTCCTGTAGGTGACTTGTACCAAAGCCCTTTAGGAACATCTTTTTTATCTTCGGTTGCGGTAGTAATACCTTTTTCTGTTCTTTTAAACCAAGCCATAATTAATTGTGAATTATGAATTATAAATTACGAATTAAATTATTTGAAATTCGTAACTCGTAATTTTAAATTTATAAAGTGTTTACATTATTCAAATCAGCAAAAGCCTGCTCCAGCCTTTTGTTGAAAGTCAGCTCACCCTCACGGATCCATTTTCTTGGATCGTAGTGTTTTTTGTTTGGAGCATCAGCTCCGGTAGGATTACCAATCTGGGTTCTTAAATAGTCAATATTGTTTACCATATAATCACGGATTCCTTCCGTAAAGGCAAACTGTAAATCCGTATCGATGTTCATTTTTACAACACCATAGCTGATAGCCTCTCTGATTTCCTCCAAAGTAGAACCGGAACCTCCGTGGAATACAAAGTCAACAGGGTTTGGCCCTGTGTTAAATTTATTCTGAACATAATCCTGTGAGTTTTTAAGGATTTTAGGAGTCAGTTTTACATTACCCGGTTTGTAAACCCCATGAACGTTACCAAAAGCAGCAGCAATAGTAAACCTAGGAGAAATTTTCATTAATTCTTCATAAGCAAAAGCAACTTCTTCCGGTTGAGTATATAATTTAGAACTGTCCACATCAGAATTGTCAACACCATCTTCCTCACCACCGGTGATTCCCAATTCGATTTCCAACGTCATGCCCATTTTGCTCATTCGGGCTAAATAAGCCTGGCAGATTTCAATATTTTCATGAATTGGTTCTTCAGATAAATCAATCATGTGGGAAGAAAACAATGGTTTTCCTGTTTCTGTAAAATGCTTTTCAGAAGCTTCCAATAAACCGTCTATCCATGGCAATAATTTTTTAGCGCAATGGTCAGTATGCAGGATAACTGTAGCACCATAAGCTTCAGCAAGCGTGTGGATGTGTTTTGCACCTGCAATTGCACCTGCAATCGCTGCTTTTTCATCAACATTCGAAAGTCCTTTTCCGGCATTGTAGGCAGCTCCACCATTGGAAAAC
>CAMFLD010000414.1 GCA_945957245.1 uncultured Flavobacterium sp.
GCTTTAGGCTTATCATAAGCTTCAAACATAAAATCAAGTTGCTTATCAGCAAAAGCGGTTCCCGTTTTCGGGTAATTATCCGTAACAAAAACTTCACGGATTACTGTTGCAATTTGAGGATTATCCTCCTTTTTTATTTCTCTTATGGTAATAGCATCCATTATAAAGTAATCACTTATTTTTGTGGAGTGAAGATACATGAATTTTACATAAAACGTTGCATCGAATTGGCCAAAAATGGTCTGGGAACAACTTATCCTAACCCTATGGTTGGTAGTGTTATCGTACATGACGGCAAAATAATCGGGGAAGGCTGGCATCGTAAATCGGGAGAACCACACGCTGAGGTGAATGCGGTCAATTCGGTTAAAGACAAATCCCTTTTACCACAATCGACCATTTATGTATCATTGGAACCCTGTAGTCATTTTGGCAAAACCCCACCCTGCTGTGATTTGATTATCAAACACAAAATTCCCAATGTGATAGTCGGAACGGTTGATCCTAACAGTATAGTAGCCGGCACCGGAATCAAAAAACTTCAGGAAAATGGCATTAATGTAACTCTAGGAATCCTTGAAAAAGAATGTCGGGAGCTTAACAAAAGATTCTTTATATTCCATAATGAAAAACGTCCTTATATTATTCTCAAATGGGCTGAAAGCCTTGACGGTTTTATTGCTCCTGTTAAAAAAGAGAAAAAAGAACCTGTTTGGATTTCCAACGTTTTTTCAAGACAGCTCACACACAAATGGCGTAGCGAGGAACAGGCTATATTAGTTGGAACCAATACTGTTTTGGACGACAACCCCAAACTGGATGTGCGGGATTGGTCAGGAAAGAATCCGGTTAGGGTTATTTTAGACCGTGAAGGAAAAATCACAGATGATTATTTTGTTAAGGATGAAAAAACCAAAACCATCATTATCACGGAGCAAGAAAATTTAACAGTTACTGAAAATTGTATTTATGAAAATGCTATCTTTGATATCCGGCTAACCAAAACCATTGTCCATATTTTGTACAAATATGGCCTGCAATCTGTAATAATTGAAGGAGGAAGACATACCCTCCAAAGTTTTATTGACGCTGGTCTTTGGGATGAAGCCAGAGTTTTTACAGGCAATATGCATTTAAAAGAAGGGACAAAAGCACCTGTTTTAAGCGGTAATTTCCATGTAAAAAATATAAAGGAAGACCAATTTAAACTTTATTACAGCCATGATTAACACTATTATTTTCGATTTTGGAGATGTTTTCATTAATTTAAAAAAAGAACATTCAGTCGAAGAATTTAAAAAGTTAGGATTGGATGGTCCCAATGAAGATTTACTGGTACATAACGACCTTTTTGAAAAAGGAAAAATCAGCGAATTAGAATTCATCAACGCCTTTTCAAAACACATCCCTAATGCAAGTGTAGAAGAAATTACCAAAGCATGGAATTCGGTTATCGGCGATTTTCCATTACACCGTCTGGAATTTTTACAAATGCTTTCCGGAAAATACAGATTGTTTTTGCTAACCAATACCGACTCTATCCATATTGACCGTTTTGAGCATAAAGTCGGAATGTCTTTTTACACCGATTTTTACAATTGCTTTGAAAAAGTATATTATTCATATGAAATGGGAATGCGGAAACCGGAACCTGAAATTTTCCAAACCATCTTAAGAAAACATGATTTGTCGCCAAAAAGAACCTTATTTGTTGACGACAAAAAAGACAATACCGATGTTGCCGAATCACTGGGGCTGCATGTATGGAACCTAAAAGTGGGAGAAGAAGATGTAGTTGATTTGTTTGACCAGAAACACCTGCCGTTATAGTTTTGGAACTAAAAGATACTTTTAAAACCATTGCTTTCCCCTCACCCGAAATCCTTTTTAAAGAAAAAAATAGCAAGTTCTTCGGCTATGCCTTTCCGGTGACTAAAGAAGAAGAAATCAAAAACCATTTAGAACTCTTGCGCAAACAGCATTTTGGCGCTGTTCATTTTTGCTATGCCTACCAAATTGGAGTCGAAAGCATTCAATTCCGTGCCAATGATGACGGTGAACCCAGTAATTCAGCGGGAATGCCTATTTATGGACAAATTCAGTCTTTTGGATTGACTAATGTTCTTGTAGTAATTGTTCGTTTTTTTGGTGGAGTCAAACTCGGTGTCGGCGGATTGATTTCGGCTTATCGAACTGCGGCACAATTGGCACTCGAAGAAGCAGAAATTATTGAAAAGACGATAGACGTTCATTACCAAATCACTTTTGACTATAAAAACATCAACAAGGTAATGCGTGTGATTAAAGAGAAGAATCTGACACTCGTTTCTCAAAAAATGGAAGAAAACTGCCGGATTGAAATTTCAACACGAAAAAAAAATGCCGAAATGGTATTCGACATCTTTAGTAATTTGTTTGAAGTAGAGATTAAAAAAATTTAACTGTTCATAATATCCAAAAGATATTGTGGCGGTTGTATGGCTTTTCCTAATTTCACATCTACAAAAACCAACAGAAAATGAGCAGTTGTTAACAACTCATCATTTTCATTGCGAATTTCACAATCAAATTCCACCTTAACTGAGGATTGTTGTTTGAACTTGGTTATCACTGTAAGTAAGTCATCATAACGTGCTGGTTTTTTGTAATTTATAGTCATGGAAACAATTGGAAGCGCAATACCGCTCTCTTCAAGCGATTTATATGAAATCCCTTTGTTTCTAAGCCATTCCACACGTCCCATCTCAAAATAAGGCACGTAATTTCCGTGGTAAACCACGCTCATTTGGTCAGTCTCCGAATAACGTACCCTAACCTGAATTTGATGTTCATTCATCTGAATTTTATACTTTTTATTTGAATTGAAATAAATCTTTACGACTTTTTTTTTAAAAAATCAATGCGATTTTAATTTTTTTTAACGAATTTTATTCACATATTTGTTGACCCGAAAATCACGAAAACATTCATTGTTTTTTTAGAGTAAAAACCTAATAAGTAAATACTAAAAT
>CAMFLD010000415.1 GCA_945957245.1 uncultured Flavobacterium sp.
GCCGTTTGGAACGTGAAGTATTTGGTTTAAAATTCAAAAATCCGGTCGGATTGGCAGCCGGTTTTGATAAGGATGCAAAATGCTATAAGGAGTTATCCAACTTTGGTTTTGGCTTTATTGAAATTGGCACTCTGACTCCGAAAGCACAAGACGGTAATCCCAAAAAGCGGTTGTTCCGTTTAAAAGAGGATAAAGCCATTATCAACAGAATGGGATTCAACAATGGCGGTGTAGAAGCAGCCGTTTTACGTTTGAAAAAAAATAAAGGCGTTTTAATTGGAGGCAACATTGGAAAAAATAAGCTTACACCCAATGAAGATGCCACTTCCGATTACCTAATCTGCTTCGATGCTTTGTTTGATTATGTAGATTATTTTGTGGTAAATGTAAGTTCGCCCAACACACCTAATCTTCGGGAATTACAGGACAAAAAACCACTGACCGAACTTTTAGCCACGCTAGAAGCCCGAAATGCGCAACATAAAACCAGAAAACCTATTCTTCTGAAAATTGCTCCGGATCTGACAGACGAACAATTATTGGATATTATCGATATTGTGAAGGAAACCAAAATAGCTGGCGTAATTGCAACGAATACAACCATTTCAAGGGACAATCTTAATTCTGAAAACCAATATGAAACCGGAGGTTTATCCGGGAAACCTTTAACGAAACGTTCTACAGAAGTGATTCGGTTTCTTTCTGAAAAAAGTAATAAAGCATTTCCCATCATTGGTGTTGGTGGAATTCATTCCGCAGAAGATGCCATTGAAAAGTTAGAAGCCGGAGCCAGCTTAGTACAACTCTATACCGGATTTATCTACGAAGGCCCAAAATTGGTTACCAAAATCAATAAAAAAATTTTAGAGTGCCAGTTGGGATAAAGCGCCAATAAGTATTGCTATGCCGAAACTCAATAGAGTTCCTATTAAAACATACTCGGTTAATTTTCGGTCTTTGGCTTCTTTTAAATCACCAAACCTGAAAATAGATTTTGCAGCCAATAAAAATCCTACTGCTTCAAAATGCCCTGAAATAAAAAAGTAAAATACAAACAAGCGTTCCAGCATTCCAATGTAATTTCCGGCATTCTGCAAAGAATCATCGTTTTTGTCAATTCTGCTTTCAGGCGTCCAGATTGAAATGATATTTTTTATCAGAAAAGATGATGGTTTAGTTAGGAAAATAACTGCCGTTAAAATTACCCAAAACTTTTCACTCAACACCACTTCGCCAATAGTTGTTCCGGTATACAGCCAACAAACTCCAATAATTATAACCAGATGCAAAAGTTGATCTATCAAAAACCAATTTCGTTTGGTGGATGCCGTCTGAAATTCGAGTTTCAAAAAATCAACGAAACCATGTAAAACGGCTAATCCTGTAGCATAAATCAGGAAATCTTTTTCCCAAACAAAGAGCATCGCTAAAGCGCCATGCAATAAAGTATGGATGTATAAATAAATGCTTCTGTGTTTTTTACTTTCTTTATCCAAAACCCATGAAGTAGGTTGTAGCAAAAAATCACCCAAAAGATGCGCCAGCAGTAATTTTACAAATACCATCATGATAGGATTGTTTTAATTCGTTTTCTGTAATAAGCCTCTAAATCTTTTATTAAGTCATAATTTGCACGCTTTTGACGACGGCTTACAGCGGCCTGATTGATGCCGAGCTTGACTCCTATTTCTTCCTGAGAAGCATTTGGATTTAACAATGCCACCAAAACAAATTCTGCCGATTGCTGCAGCCAATTATCCATAAAAGATAAGCCTAAACGAATCATTAGATTCATTTCTTCATCAAAACCAGCATTTCCTGAATTAAAGGCTAAGTTAATTTTTTGCTTTTTTAAAGTTTCAAAAAGTTCACCGGAACGAATAAAAGCCTCTCCATTGCTTTCAGTAATTTTTAAAGCGGTGTAATTCTTATTGCCAAAACCTAAGCTCATCCGGGCATCCAGCCGGATTGATTTAAAAAATGCCTTAAGTTGGAATGCTGCTTTTAAGGCTTCTTCCGGATTACTGATTTCCAGCTGGAATTCATCACCTCGGTAAATCTCCCAATGGTTTGGGGTTTCCCCAAAGTTCTGGAGTTGGTTTTTCAATTTATCCATCCAGTCCTTTGAAGGCAGTTTTCGGGAATTGATTATATCACCTGTAATTATAACTATCATAATCAGCTGTTTACATTTTATCAAAAACAAATATACTATTTTAAAACGAAATATTACCAAAATGTGTAATATTTAAAATTATTACCAAAATACGTAATATTTTATATTATTACCGAAATAGGTAATTATTAATGATGAGATAAGAATTGGACAGCTCCTTTTTTTTAATTATTTTAGCCAACGGAAATCCATAAATCTTGAATCCAAAAATCAAAATCATAGAATGCCCCCGAGATGCCATGCAAGGCATAAAAGACTTTATTCCTACTCAGAAGAAAGTTGATTATATCCAGTCTTTGCTTCGTGTAGGTTTTGATACCATTGATTTTGGAAGTTTTGTTTCGCCTAAAGCCATTCCACAGATGCAGGATACCGCAGAGGTTTTGGCTCAACTGGATTTATCGCAAACCAAAAGCAAATTGCTGGCCATTATCGCCAACACACAGGGAGCACAAATAGCTTCTGCCCACAAAGAAATACAGTATTTGGGTTTTCCTTTTTCTATTTCCGAAAACTTTCAGATGCGTAATACGCATAAAACCATTGCCGAAAGCATTGTTACCTTAAAGGAAATTTTAGACATTGCCGCAAAAACAGATAAAGAAGTGGTAGCCTATCTGTCCATGGGATTCGGAAACCCTTACGGAGACCCTTGGAATGTTGAAATCGTTGGTGAATGGACAGAAAAACTGGCTGACATGGGAGTTAAAATTCTGTCGCTTTCCGACACAGTAGGAAGTTCAACTCCCGATGTTATTACCTATTTATTCTCAAATCTGATTCCGAAATATCCTCATATCGAATTTGGTGCCCATTTACATACTACAC
>CAMFLD010000416.1 GCA_945957245.1 uncultured Flavobacterium sp.
ACTGCCAACTTATTGATATTGCTAAAGTCCACGATACCCGTGGTAATCTTTCTGTGATTCAGGGAGATGATATACCGTTTGATATGAAACGTGTTTATTATCTGTATGATATTCCCAGTGGCGGACGACGCGGTGGTCATTCCCATATTGACCAACACGAATTGTTAGTGGCTTTGAGCGGAAGTTTTGATGTAATACTCAATGACGGAAAAGAGCAAAAAACGGTAACCTTAAACAAACCTAATGTAGGCCTTCTGATTGTTAAAGGGATTTGGCGTGAACTTGAAAACTTTTCTTCAGGCTCTGTTTGCTTAGTATTAGCATCAGGACTTTTTGAAGAAGCCGATTATATGCGGGATTTTGAAGAATACAAATTATCTAAAAACAGAATTTCCTAAAAGTTGTTGTAGACGGATTAAAATTTTCAGTATAAAGGCAGGCAGCTGAAGTAAAAATCGTTTTCTGGCATCAAGATTCATCAAATCAATTTCAGCATAGATTTTAGCGGCCGTTTCTTTATCGTGAGCAAGTTTTGATTTAATAACGGCTGAAAAACGATTCAAATCCATATACTTTTTCAGGTTTGGATTTTTCTTTTCCTCCAAAGCATATTTTTCAAAAGTATAAGGTTCAAAAAAATAGTTCCAGTTTCGGGATACGCTTTCAGCATCATAAACATAGCGTGCTACAATTTTCCAGATAAATACAATTGGAAACTGCAAACCAATCCGAATCCATAATTCGGTATCTTCTCCATGTTTAATTTTGGTATCAAAAGTGCCGACTTTTTCAAAAACACTTTTGTGGATACAGATGCCGGAAGTCCACAACGCACATTCCTTTTGACTGGCTTCGAAGAAATTTACAATTTCTACTTCTGCTTTTTTAGAAATAGAATATTGTGCTTCAATAAGTTTGTTTTTAGTTTCAATTTCAATAGCTGTTGCAAAAACTTTCTGTTCCTGAAACTTATGGGTTTGTCCATGCATGGTTTCCAGAAAATCAGGATGCCAATAATCATCCGCATCCAGAAAACAGATAAAGTCGGCTTTGGCCTGTTCGATACCAAAATTTCTTGCTTTGGATACACCTTCATTCTTTTTAGAAAAATACCGAATTCTGTCGTCTTTAAATTCCAAGATTTTCGCCTCGCTGTTATCAGTAGAGCCATCATTCACAATAATGATTTCATAGTCTGAAAAACTTTGTTCCAAAACACTTTTTATAGTATGGGTAACAAATTTTTCTTTGTTAAAAACAGGTATGACTATTGAAAAATATGGCATCATTATGAATTTATAAGACAAAAATAACCCAACCGATAAAGGTCAAACAAAAACAGTGATGGATTTTTTGAAAGCAGATTTTTAGTAGTAATTTTTTTGAAAATCTTAAATAGTAAAGCAGCAGTTCCAACCAGATGCAAACGTTTTAATTTTGAATAAACTCTGGTCAAGGCTGTGTCTTCGGTATTTATAATTCCCTGATCGAGTACTTGTTTGAGATTTTGGAGCGAATGATGGAATTTTTCCAAAAAAATAGCCGAGTTCTCAAGATTTAAATGATAAGCAGGGTTTTCAATGTGTTCTATGGAAATCCTTTCTCTTTTTAATCCTAAAATAAATACAATATCCTCATAACCATAATTGTAGATTTTACTATCAAAAGGGTGGGAAAGGATTACTTCCTTTTTTACTAAAATGTTTGAAATCAAAGCATAATGGTAAGGATTGGAAAGCCTTTTCTGCAAAGGAATTTCCTCACGGCTTTTACCAAAAACCCAACGGAGCATTTCTTCATCTTTGGGCTTGTTATCATAATAGATGATGCCTCCGAAAAAAGCAACTCCATTTTGGGATTGCAAACTTTCAACATAAGTTCTGATGAAATTATCCTTTTTAGGAAATGTGTCACAATCCATCAGTAAAACCCAGTCATATTTTGCTTTCTGTATAAGTGAATTCCTGTTTTGTCCACGGCCGAGATTAGCTTCATTGCGGTCAAAACGACAATTCGGAATCTGGTTTATTCGATTATTGATTTTCGTGGTTTCGTTTTGGGGTGAAGCATCATCAGTAACTATGATTTCAAATTCAATTCCTTCGGAAACAGCCTGTCGGTTCAACTCTTCGACAAGTGGCAGTGTATTGTAATTGTAAGTCGGAATTAGAATTGAAATCATCCGGGAAACAGAATTAAGTAATATATTTACAAAGAAAATATTTTTTTCACAATTCCAGCATTATGAACCGAACAGAATTAGCAGCACTTATTTTTAATCGACTTGATTCTGAAAAGGAATCGCTCCGGGAGGCTTATAGAAGTTCAGAATCGGGCATAGGTTATTTTTTTATTGATGACTTATTGCCTGATGCTATTGCTATGCAGATTTATGATGTTTTCCCACAGCCTGAAGCTATGGTTTTGAAGAAAAGCCTTCGGGAAGATAAATATGTAGCGGCTCAAATGAACTTGTATCATCCGCTGCTCGAAGAAATAATCTATGCTTTTCAGGATGAAAGGATCGTAAAAATTATCGGTGAAATCTGTGGGATTAAAAACCCATTACCTGATGAACATCTTTATGCCGGTGGTATTTCGCTAATGGGAAATAAGCAATTCCTTAATCCGCATTTGGATAATTCACATGATAAAGACCGCAATTTGTGGCGTGTGCTTAATTTGCTTTATTATGTCACACCCGATTGGAAAGAGGAATATGGTGGCAATCTGGAACTTTGGCCTAATGGATTAAAAGCGGGTCAGATAACAATTCACAGCAAATTCAATAGATTGGCAATTATGGAAACCCATAATGATTCACTGCACTCGGTTTCCCCAATTAATCATGATGGTTTTAGAAGATGTGTTTCCAATTATTACTTTTCAGATTCACCACTCAAGGCTTCCGATAGTTTCCATGTTACTTCTTTCAGAGGACGTCCGGAAAACCAATGGGAGGATTTAGTCCTGCGTGTGGA
>CAMFLD010000417.1 GCA_945957245.1 uncultured Flavobacterium sp.
TTCTGCTTTCAGTTCATCATCCAGCATATCGCTTTTGGAAATTACCAGTAAGCGGTCTTTATCCAACATTTCCGGGTTGTATCTCCTAAGTTCATCCAATAGAATTTCGTATTCCTTTTTGATGTCGTCAGCATCTGCGGGAACTAAAAACAACAAGGCAGAATTACGTTCAATATGTCTTAAAAAATAATGCCCTAAACCTTTTCCTTCAGCTGCACCTTCAATAATTCCGGGAATATCGGCCATCACAAAGGATTTAAACTCCCTGTAAGCCACAATTCCCAAATTTGGTTTAAGCGTGGTGAACGGATAATCGGCAATTTTTGGCTTAGCAGAAGTAAGTACTGAAAGTAAGGTTGACTTTCCTGCATTAGGGAAACCTACCAGACCGACATCGGCAAGAACCTTAAGCTCCAGAATAACATCCTTTTCTTCCGGTGGCATTCCGGGCTGTGCATATCTGGGAGTTTGGTTGGTTGAACTCCTAAAATGCCAGTTTCCCAAACCTCCTTTTCCTCCTTTCACTAGAATGGTTTCTTCACCATGTTCTGTGATTTCAAAAAGAATTTCTTCTGTCTCTTTATCTTTTACTACAGTTCCCAGTGGGACTTCGATTATTTTATCTTCGCCATCATGTCCGGTACTGCGAGAACTTCCTCCGTCACCGCCATGACCCGCTTTGACGTGTCGGGCAAACTTGAGATGAAATAAAGTCCACAAACTTTTATTTCCCTTCAAAATCACGTGGCCACCACGGCCACCATCACCACCATCCGGGCCACCTTTTTCAATAAACTTTTCTCTGTGCAGATGCGAAGATCCTTTCCCTCCTTTTCCTGAAGAAACATAAATCTTTACATAATCTACAAAATTGCCTTCTGTCATAATAATTAGTTGTTGGTTGCTGGCTGTTGGTTATTGGCTGTTGGATTTTCCATCAACTTTTAACTTTTCTGCATCAACTATTCTTTTATTGCTTTTACCAATACTTTGTCAATCTTGACACCATCCATATCGATGATTTCGAGTTCAAGTTTATTCCAGATTAGTTTTTCACCCTGAGTTGGGATTTTTCCCATTTCGGTCATTATTAATCCGCTTAAAGTAGTTACTTCATAATCTGTAAGCAGGTCATCCATATCAAAATAGGTCAGAAACTCATGCAGCGAATAAAGTCCGTCAACCATCCAGGTTCCATCTTCTCTTGCGATAAGTTGGTATTCATCCTCATCAAAATCTGCGGCTTCGCCTACTAACGATTCCAGAATGTCATTGAGTGTAATAATACCCTGAAATATTCCATATTCATCGGTAACCAAAGCATAATGTACTTTTGATTTCTTGAAATTCTCCAAAGCCTTATAAGCCGAAGTATGTTCTATCAGGTATTCCGGTTTTCTGGTAATCGATTTTAGGTTGAAATTCCCTTTTTCAAAACTGGTAAACAAATCCTTCAGTAAAACCACACCTTCAACCTCATCAATATTATTGTCCTTAGACACCGGATAAACCGAATGCAGTTCTTCTAAAACCTTAGACTTCAATTCTTCCATATTATCTTCATAGGAAAGATACACAATAGATTGACGGTGTGTCATCAGTGAATTGATTTTACGGTCGCCAATATGGAACACGCGCTCCACAATGTCCTGTTCTATTTCCTGCACTTCACCTACTTCGGTTCCTTCCTTTATTATGGCTTTGATTTCTTCTTCCGTAACTTTTCCGTCGGCGGTTGGCTTTATGTTCAGCAATTTCAGGATTCCTTCGGTGGAAACGGTTAACAGCCAGATAAACGGAGCAGTAACTATCGACACCATTTTCATTGGCACCGCTACTGCTTTTGCAATCGCTTCAGGGTAGTTTAAACCTATTCTTTTGGGAAGCAATTCCCCTAAAACCAAAGAGAAAAAAGTCAGCGTTACTACCACAATCCCAACTCCTATGGAATTCGCATAAGGTTTTAAAACGGTAAATCCGGATACAAAATTTTGTACATCGGTTGTGATTTTTTCTCCCGAATAAATCCCGGTAAGAATTCCGATAAGTGTAATCCCGATTTGTACTGTCGAAAGGAATTTATTGGGTGAATTGGCCAAATCCAAAGCGACGCTCGCATTCTTGTTGCCTTTCTTGGCAGCGGTTTCCAGACGGTTTTTACGTGCCGATATCAAAGCGATTTCGGACATAGAAAACACGCCATTAAGCAGGATTAAAAAAAGTATGATGAGAATTTCCAAAATACGTGTATTAGTTTGTATGTATTAGCCCGGATGGCAGTGGTTATCCTTTTGCATCCCGTTAAAGAACGGGATGCAAAAGATAGAAACGTACAGCCGGATCAGCTCCTAAAATTTGTCAAAAACGTTGTTAAGCCTTTCGGTTACCTCCGCTATGGTTCCAATGCCGTCAACGGCATGGAATTTCCCCTGTTTATGGTAATACTCCATTAACGGTGCCGTTTTCTGGTTGTATTCATCATATCGGTTACGGATTTTCTCTTCATCCTGGTCATCTGGTCTTCCGGAAGTTTTTCCTCTTTCCAACAAACGTGCTACAAGGATATTGTCATCAGCTTCTAAAGCTACTGTTGCAGTAATGTTTTGACCTTTGTTTTCCAAAAAAGCATCCAAAGCTTCTGCCTGTGCTAAAGTTCTTGGAAAGCCATCAAATAAGAACCCGGCTGAATCCGGATTTTTATCCACTTCACTTTGCAGCATCTTTATAGTAACTTCATCCGGAACCAAATCGCCTTTATCCATATAGGATTTAGCCAATTTGCCCAAGTCGGTATCATTTTTAATATTATATCTAAAAATATCTCCGGTAGAAAGATGTGTCAGATTGTATTTTTCTTTTAAAAATTCAGCTTGTGTGCCTTTTCCTGCACCTGGTTTTCCGAAAAGAACGATGTTGATAATTTTTTTATTTTATATAATTTATAAATTTTTTATTATTGGTCTAAATGGTAAATTT
>CAMFLD010000418.1 GCA_945957245.1 uncultured Flavobacterium sp.
ACTTTGGTGTATCCTGTTCATAGCCTAGATATTGCGACATGATAGCATCGCCTTTATCAAAATCCTTAGTTCCTTTTAAAGCATTAGCATATCTAAAGAAAACATCTTTTTTAAGGCTGTCTTTATAAGTAAAGAATAATTGTCCATAAGCACGAACAGCATTGTTCATTTGAAAATTATAATAATAACAATCACCAAGATTCTGCAACGTTTGTTTTGTTTGAGGAAGCTGTTCATAAGCTTCTGCGGCTTTAACATAAGATCTGCTTTTAAACAAGGCATCAGCCTGTTTAACACTGACTTTTTTTTGGGCAAAAAGAGTGGTGAAACTGCAAAAAATAAAAAGTATGTAGTATTGTTTTCTCATCATTTTCATTTTTAAAAGAATCGTGGTGATTTGTCATATCCTTTACCTGAAGAGGAAAGCTTGTTGAAATCGAGGTCAAAAAGCAAAAACACTTCATGGGAACCCGAATTATAATCTCTTAAATCAGAAAGGGTATAATCATACGAATACCCAATCCTCAGGTTTGGTGTTACATAAAAACTGGCAAGAGCACTTACGGAATCGCCCAGTCTGTAACCTGTACCTAATTCGAATTTGTTATTGATTAAGACGTTTGTCGTTAAATCTAAAGCTACCGGCGCTCCTTCAACTCCTTTGGCCATAAAGGCAGGTTTGAGTTTGAAATTATCATTACCGTTGAAAGTAAATACATAGCCTCCCGTCAGGAAGAAGTGAACTGCTTCCACCCCGCTTCCGGCATGTCCGTTTATGGTTTCAATATGACGTGAAGTCATTAAGTTTGGTGTTGAAAATCCTGCGTAATAATTGGGTCCGAACAAATACATCCCGGCACCAATGTTAGGGAATGTTTGGCTGATGTTGTTTTGGAAAGCAGGATCAGGCAAAGGGTCGGTAAGTACAAACCCATTGAAATTAGTATCAAAAAGTGTCACACCGGCTTTTAATCCGAGTGAGAATTTGAGGTTTTCATTTAATGGTATAACATAGGCAAAATCAGCAAAAACATTACTTTCTTTAACCACATTTCCTATTTCGTCATGAACAATAGAAAGCCCCAGTTCAACTCTTTTCGATAAAGGTTTGTGAGCAAAAAATGTTTGTGTTGTCGGTGCACCTTTTATACCGACCCATTGAGCACGGTAAAGCCCTCCAATGTTCATCACATCAGCATTATCAGTGGCATAAGCCGGATTGATAACGCTCATATTATACATATAATGAGTAAACTGAGGATCTTGTTGCGCATGCAGTTTTGATGTTAAAAGAATAACAAGCAACACTAAGATGTATTTTATAATTTTTTGTTTCATAGTTGTACCCATTTCCATTATCTGTTTAGATATAACCTACCCTGAACCGGTTTTCTGGTTCCGTCATTAAATTCAAGAACGTAGAAGTAAACTCCGGTTGGTAGTAATTTGTCTCCCAAATTCAAACCTCCTACGGTTGTAGTTCCGTCCCAGTTTGGAACATTTTTGTTACCCCTGTAAACTATGTTTCCATAGCGGTTAAAGATTTCAATTTTGAAATTAGGGTATTTTATAGCAAGGTTTGGAATTTCAAATGTGTCGTTGATTCCGTCATTATTTGGAGAGAATCCGTCCGGAATTATGATATCACAGAATGATAAATCAACTGTAACGGCTAAACGTGTTCCGCTTTGACATCCGCTGTCCGCAACCAAAGTTGCATAATAAGTAGCTCCATCAACCAGCAAATCGGTTGCACTGTAAGCATTGCCTCCCGTTGGTGCATCATACCATACCAGATTGGCAGGTGTCCCAACAATATTAGCCGATAAATCTGCAATCGTTGGAGCCGGTATATCCAATCCGCAGAAACGATTGCCTTCATCAACTAACTCCGGTGTAGGCAGTGATGCGCTTGTAAAGGTTGCTGTAGGGAATACTGTTCCTGTAAGTCCACAAACCGAAGAAGATGCTATTAAATCACTAATTGTTACCGTAGTATCTCCGTTATTTACAATAGAGGTTCCCGGAATAGTAAAGCTAGCTACGCCTCCGGCAAATGTTATTGTAATACTTGCGGTTCCTGAGTTCGCCCCGGTTAATGTATATGTAATTGTATAACTTCCATCCGGCAAATTAACGGCTCCCGAAATGGTTACATCACTACCAAAACCAGCACAGGTTGCCTGAGCCGAAACCGTTGCTCCGGTTGTATTCGGAAGTGGATTAATGGTAAAGTTCGCACTGGCATTTTCACTTGTATTTGCACAACCTGATGTAGTTGTAATTCCGTTTATGGTAAGTGTGTAATTTCCTGAAGTTGTAAAAGTACTTGACGGAATGGTAAACTGACCTGCTCCTGATGTTATAATAACATCTCCGGAAGTCCCAGAGGCAGGTGTTCCTCCCGGAACCGAATAATTGAACTGGTAAGTTCCATCAGGAAGGTTAGTTGCTCCCGTTATATTTACTACTACATTATTTCCTAAACAAACATTAGCAATGTTCAAATTAGCACTATCAATATCAGCCAATGGGCGAATAATGATCTGAGCAGCAACATTGATCAAAGTAGTAGCACAAGTAGTTGCATTGTTTGTAATGCTGGTAAATGTAATTACTGTCGTTCCTGTATTAGGAATGGAAGCTGTTGGAATAGTAAAACTGCCTGTATTGGAAGCTATAGTGACTACTACAGATTGTCCTGTCAAGGTATTACTTCCTGACAAATCATAATTCAGCGTGTATGTACCATCAACCATTCCGGTGAAGTTAATCACTGCATCCGAACCAACGCAAATTGGAGATGTAGCGATATTAACAGTACTCAATTGCGGACTTGGTAAAACAGTAAATTGTACTGTTTCAGAATCGTTTCCGCAAGCATTGGTTACAGTATAAGTATAACTGTAGGTTCCCGGAGCAAAAGTTATAATCGTTATTGGGGATGTTACCACTGTCGAAGCACTATCGCTG
>CAMFLD010000419.1 GCA_945957245.1 uncultured Flavobacterium sp.
GACCTAGTTTCTCTGAAATCTTCGCTACGATATCTGCTTTCGTCATTTTCTTTCGTATTTAATATTATTATGTAATTTTTTTGAGGTTGCAAATATACAAATTAAAAAAACAATATTTCAAGCATAATCTATTAAAATTTAATTACATATTGATTTATTTTTGTGAACTATAATTTAGCAATGGAATTCTCTAAATCTCTTATTCAATGGTATTTAAATAACAAGCGTGATTTGCCTTGGCGTAATGATACCAATCCGTATACGATTTGGCTTTCCGAAATCATGCTCCAGCAAACCAGAGTAGCTCAGGGATTACCTTACTTTTTGAGCTTTACTGAAGCTTTTCCGACAGTTTTTGATTTGGCTGATGCCGATGAAGAGCAGGTGCTCAAATTATGGCAGGGACTCGGGTATTATTCTAGAGCCAGAAACCTCCACAAGACTGCTCGATACATCGCTTCAGAATTAAATGGTAAGTTTCCTCTAAACTATGAAGGGTTATTAAAGTTAAATGGAGTAGGCGAGTATACAGCGGCAGCCATTGCGTCTTTTTCCTATAATGAAAATGTTCCGGTGGTAGATGGGAATGTTTATCGTGTATTAGCCCGTTATTTTGATGTAGAAACTGATATCGCTTCGGCTGGAGCCAAAAAGGAATTTACCCGACTAGCAGCCGAATTGATACCTAAAGGTAAAGCCAATGTCTTCAATCAGGCTATAATGGAATTTGGAGCGCTACAATGTGTTCCCAAAAATCCGGATTGCCTGAATTGTATTTTTAATGATAGCTGTCTTGCGTTGCAGAAAAATAAAGTTGCCCAGCTTCCCGTAAAATCCAAGAAGCTTAAAGTTACCAACCGTTATCTTAATTATCTTGTGTTTTTGGATAATCATGGCAATACTATAATAAGGAAGCGTACTGAAAAAGGAATCTGGCACAACCTTTATGAATTTCCTCTGGTTGAAACGACTGCTGATGATTCTGTGGAAACCATCATAAGTCAAATAGGAAATCAGGATTTTGTTGAAAATCAAATTGACGAAATACAACTTTATAATGCCGAACCAATAAAACATAAACTGTCCCATCAACATCTTCATATCCATTTTTGGAAGATCAGGGTACAAGGAGTTCTTAATCATGGAATTGACTGGGAATCAGTTGTTAAATCTCCGTTTCCTATTGTTATTTTCAATTTTATTGAAAAAGTTTGGCGCTAGTTTTCAAAAAAATTAGTAAATTTGAAAGACATGAGGTGTAACGGGTTTATAAGTTACGCTACAGAATAACAATACTGCATTAGAAATGAATGGTACTTTAAATAAGGTTATGCTTATTGGTCATTTGGGTGACGATGTGAAGATGCATTACTTTGAAGGTGGAAATTGCATCGGTAGATTTCCTTTGGCCACAAATGAGGTATATATCAATAAGCAAACCAACGAAAAAATAACTTCTACTGAATGGCACAATCTGGTGGTGCGCAATAAAGCTGCTGAGATTTGCGAAAAATATTTGTCGAAAGGCGATAAGATATTTGTCGAAGGAAGGATAAAATCCCGCCAATGGCAGGCAGAGGATGGGTCAACAAAATATACAACCGAAATTCAGGTTACAGAATTCACTTTCCTGACAACCAAAAAAGAAGTTGATGGCTTAAGAACACAGAATTTAGAAACAAAAAACACTAATTTTGAAGCACCCAATCCGGTAGCGCCTGAAAATGATTTGCCGTTTTGATATTGTTTAACTAATTCCTACGCTATTGGACTCCGGGCCCAGTTTAAATTTTCTTGCCAGCATTGATGCTAAACTCCTACTGGGAAGTATTGGAATTATTTCCCTTTTGTTTTGTTCCGCCATGGTATCTGCCGCAGAAGTGGCGCTTTTTTCGCTTACGCAAAATGATCTTAATAAGCTGGCAGAAGAAGATTCGGCTAAGGCCAGCTTAATTTCTAAGTTATTGCAACGCCCGAAGAAACTTTTGGCGACAATATTGATTGCTAATAATTTTAGTCATATTGGCGTTGTTATTATTTTCTCCTTTTCGGGGAACGCTATATTTGATTCGATAGCTTCACCAGTTGTGAAGTTTATTGTTGAGGTATTGCTCATAACCTTCCTTATTCTTTTGTTTGGCGAAGTATTGCCTAAAATATATGCCAGCCGCAATAACATTAGGTTTTCAAAAACAGTTGCTACGCCAATGGTTATTTTGGATAAAATATTATCGCCAATCAGTTTGCCAATGAGAGCTGTGAGTACTTTTTTGCATGAAAAACTGGGAAGACAGAAAACCAATATTTCAGTAGATCAATTATCTCAGGCACTTGAGCTAACCTCTACCGAAGATACTTCGACCGAAGAACAAAAAATACTTGAAGGGATTGTTTCATTTGGCAATACCGATACTAAGCAGGTCATGAGCCCCAGAATTGATATTTTTGCATTGGAAATAGAGGAAACGTTTGCTGAAATTTATGCTAAAATTGTCGAGAAAGGATATTCAAGGATTCCGGTATATCGCGAGAATATAGACCAAATTGAAGGAGTACTTTTTGTGAAAGACCTGATTCCGCATATCAATAAAAAGGAATTTGATTGGAATAAGCTTATGCGTGAGCCGTTCTTTGTTCCTGAAAATAAAAAGCTGGATGATTTGCTGAAAGAATTTCAAAGTAAAAAAAGTCACCTTGCTATTGTGGTTGATGAATACGGCGGAACTTCAGGATTGGTATCACTTGAAGATGTGATAGAAGAAATTGTTGGTGATATTTCGGATGAGTTTGACGATGAAAACCTCAATTTTTCGCAGATTGATGATAAGAACTTCCTTTTTGAAGGTAAAATAAACCTCAAGGACTTTTACAGGATTGTTGATGTCGATGAAGAAACATTTGAAAGCAGTAAAGGCGAAGCAGAAACACTGGCCGGATTTATATTGGAAATCTTAGGAAATTTTCAG
>CAMFLD010000420.1 GCA_945957245.1 uncultured Flavobacterium sp.
ACTCCATTCCGGGAATCAGATGGTATTTGGGCCCTAAAACTTCAGTATCGTTCCAAAAAATCTGACCTTCATCCAAATCATATAATCCATAAATCAGCTTAAGCAGGGTACTTTTTCCGCAACCGCTTTCCCCAATAACCGCTAAGCTTTTGCCTTTTTCCAAAGTAAAAGAAAGGGAATCTATAGTAGGCTGCCCCAAATAAGAAAAGGAAATGTTATCTACTTTAAGCATGATAAATAATGAAATGCAAAATTCAGCATTCTGCCTTGAATTAAAAAATATAATCTTAGGAAACTATTTATAACTACAACGTTGTAGCTGGTTAACTGGCAGATTTTGAGCTGCTTTTTTAGGAAATTGTTAAATTAGGTATAAATTTGTCCTATATATCCCATTGATTGATGAAATTGAGAACCTACATAGCCTCACTTCTATTATTGACAGCAGTACCGTCACTTGCCCAGGTTGGGATTGGAACAACTGCTCCAAATGCTTCATCAATGCTTGATATTACCTCAACCAATAGTGGTATACTTATTCCAAGGGTAGCTTTAACAAGTGCCAGCGATGTCACTACAATTGCTTCCCCAGCTACTTCACTATTAGTTTATAATTCAGGGTTTTCACCAAATGGTTATTACTATTGGAATGGGACTCTTTGGGTTCAATTAGCAACTGTAAATGCAACGAATTGGTCTTTGACAGGAAATTCGGGTACAAGTTCATCTACTAATTTCCTTGGCACTACAGATGATACAGATATTGTATTTAAGAGATTCAATGTCAGAGCCGGATTTATCGGAAACCCCAATATAGCCAGCGGGAACAAAAACACTTCATTTGGAGCAAACGCTCTTAATGCTTCCGGAACCGGAATTAGAAACACAGCATTAGGTGCCAATGTAATGCCAAGTAATACCACAGGACAGCTGAATGTTTCCATAGGAGACCAATCCATGTTTTCCAATCTTGGAGGAAGTACCAATACGGTAATTGGTGTGGGAGCCCTTTACACGAACACATCCGGAAATGAGAATGTAGCATTGGGAAGAAATGCCCTGACCAGTGCCAATGCCAGCAATAATACCGCTCTTGGGTTTGCTACTTTGAGAAATGCTACCGGAAGCAACAATGTGGCTATTGGACATCAGGCTGCATACAATGAAACCGGAAGCAACAAATTGTATATCGAAATGTCAACTGCCGCCAACGGTACAGATTCGAGTGTGAATAATGCTCTGATTTATGGTGAGTTTGACAACAAGATTGTAAGAACTAACGGTACCATACAGGTCGGAAATCCTGCTACTACCGGATATGCCTTACCCACCAACCGTGGCACCAATGGTCAGGTATTACAAACCGACGGTGTTGGAGGAACTGCCTGGGCAACGGCCAATAATACATTATCTGTAGCTCGTACTAACTTAAATGCCAATCAGGCATTAGGAACAGGGGGCTGGCAAAAACTGACTTTTAACACCGTTGTATTTGATTTGAATTCTGAGTTTTCGACTACAAACAATCGGTTTGTAGCTGCTAAAACGGGTTATTATGAAATCAATGCCGGATACCATACCGATAACCAGAGTAATACCCAATATTACTCCATAGGAGTCTACAAAAATGGAAGCTTATATCAAATGGCAGCCGGAAACCACACCAACCTTGGTATAGTTTCAAGAAGTATCAACTGCATTGTAGCTCTGACCGCAGGTGATTACGTTGAGATTTATGCTGAAAATTACCAGAGTGGTGTTAACATTGATTCCTATTCCGGAAAAACTTATTTCGAGGTAAAACAGATTCGATAAACGTCTGTCAATCATTTTCTACAAATAAAAAAGCCGCATAACTATAAAAAGTTATACGGCTTTCACAATTTAAAATTAAATCATCAATCAATATATTTTCGATAGGACTCGGTTGTAACTCTGGCCTTTAAATCATGCATCAGATTGTAAAGTCCAAAGAAAGTACGATTAATATATAAAAAGTGCTTGGAACCTCTGTTACCGTTCATTTTACGTAATTGTCCATCCTTGGCAAACTCTTCTCCCATTTTGGCAATTTTACCAAAAAAATCTTCATCGGAAAAATCAAAATAATCCGTGTGAAAAGGCTTGGTAAATAAACTCAATAATTCATGAAAAATATCAGTAAAATATTCCTTTTCCTCTTTGCTGTCGTCATGTCTCAGGATTTCAAGCTCAAAAAGTTTTTCTACAAATAACGGCCTGTTATTGATAACTTCTTTTCGGGCTAATTCGAAATAAGGAACATAGAAAGACTCTGGAACATGCTTTATACATCCAAAATCTATCGCCACCAGACGCCCCTCATTATCCACCAGAAAATTACCCGGATGCGGGTCGGCATGCACTTGTTTGAGATGGTGTATCTGATACATATAAAAATCCCAAAGAGTTTGTCCAATTCGGTCACTTAGTTCCTTGTTGGTATTGTGTGATGCAAATTCAGATAAATGTTCGCCATCTATCCATTCCATAGTAAGAATCTTTTCTGATGAAAGCTCAGGAAAATATTTAGGAAAACGAAGATTTTCAATTTGGGAACACCAATCTGAAACCTCTAAACTTTGTTTGAGTTCCAGTTTATAATCGGTTTCTTCGAGCAGTTTTTCTTCTACTTCCTTAAAATACTTTTCAGAATCCTTTCCCTTCAGGTTAAACATTCTGGTAGCAAATGGTTTTACCAATGCTAAATCAGAGCTGATACTATCGGCTACGCCGGGATACTGGATTTTTACGGCATAAACCTGGTGTTTGATAGTTGCCTTGTGAACCTGACCAATACTGGCCGCATTTACGGCATTAGGAGTAAAAGTTTCATAAATGTCCTCTGGGAATTTGCCCAAATATTTTTTGAAAGTCTTTCGTACTAAGGGTGCCGAAAGCGGCGGAACAGAAAACTGGGACAACGAAAATTTCTCCACATAGGCC
>CAMFLD010000421.1 GCA_945957245.1 uncultured Flavobacterium sp.
CGCGACCTCGACCTTGGCAAGGTCGCGCTCTACCAACTGAGCTATTTTCGCATTCAAAATTTTATAGAACTGCAATACTTAAGCCGTATTGCGGATGCAAATGTAACACTTAAATTGAATAATGCAAACGTTTTTTCTGAAAAAAACTTTAACTGATTATAATCAATTGATATAAAATCAATTTCGTTTCATTATTTTTTCTGAAGCATTCTTTTTAACTCATTCAGCTTCATCAAAGCTTCGATTGGTGTTAGCGTATTGATATCTAAATTGACTATATCTTCCCTGATTTCCTCTAATAATGGATCATCGAGATTAAATATATTGAGCTGCATATCTTCCTTAGCTGATTTTAAACCCCCAAGTGCTTCTCCGGAATGATTTTTTTCCAGTTTCTTCAATAGCTTCTGCGCCTTCTGGATTACCGTTTGGGGCATTCCGGCCATTTTGGCCACATGAATTCCAAAACTGTGGGCACTTCCTCCTGCTACCAGCTTCCTTATAAAAAGAACCGTATCTTTTAACTCCTTCACCGAAACGTTATAATTCTTAATCCTCGGAAGTAATTCCGTCATTTCATTTAGTTCATGATAATGGGTAGCAAAAAGTGTTTTGGCTCTGGCAGGATTTTCATGCAGAAACTCGGCAATAGCCCAAGCTATGGAAATTCCATCGTAAGTACTGGTTCCACGTCCAATTTCATCCAGCAACACTAAACTTCGGTCTGAAATATTATTTAGAATAGATGCTGTTTCATTCATTTCGACCATAAAGGTAGATTCACCCATCGAAATATTATCGCTGGCTCCAACTCTGGTGAAAATTTTATCTACGATACCCAACCTAACTTTTTCCGCCGGAACAAAGCATCCCATCTGTGCCAATAAAACAATAAGAGCAGTTTGTCTCAATATAGCCGACTTACCCGACATATTGGGCCCAGTAATCATGATAATCTGTTGTGTTTCCCTATCCAGAAAAACATCATTTGGCACATAAGGCACTCCAACAGGCAATTGTTTCTCTATAACCGGATGACGCCCATTCACAATTTCCAGTTCAAAACTCTCGTCAAGTATAGGACAAACATAATTGTTTTCAATAGCTAACTGGGCAAAAGAAATCAGACAGTCTAATTGGGCAATCAGATTGGCATTGAGCTGTACCTGCTTTATATAAGTCGAAATCCAACTGACCAATTGTTCAAACAAATGGCTTTCTATCTGATGTATTTTTTCTTCTGCTCCCAGGATTTTAGTTTCATATTCCTTTAGCTCTTCTGTAATGTAGCGCTCTGCATTGACTAAAGTCTGTTTTCTAATCCATTCGGCAGGAACCTTGTCTTTATGGGTATTCCTTACCTCTATATAATATCCAAAGACGTTATTAAATGATATTTTCAGAGAAGAAATACCAGTCGCTTCGGATTCTCTTCTTTCGATACCTTCCAAAAATTCTTTTCCGGAAAATGCTATATTCCTCAACTCATCCAATTCCTGATGCACTCCAGTCGCAATGGCATTTCCTTTAGCTATAGCTACCGGTGCATCTTGATTGAGGGTGGTGCCAATTTTCTCCCGAAGCAAATCGCAGGAATGTAAACTGTCACCAATTGTTCGAACTGCTTCCTGTTTGCTTTCAAGGGCTGCAGATTTAACCGGGATTATGGCATCCAATGATTCTTTAAGGTAAATAACCTCCCGTGGCGATATTTTTCCTGTTGCTACTTTTGAAATCAAACGCTCCAAATCGGAAATCTGTTTGATTTGATACTGCATATTTTGTAATACTTCCTGATTATCCTTTAAATAAGAAACCACTTCATGACGGCTTCTTATTTTATGAATGTCTTTCAAAGGCAATGCCAGCCAGCGTTTCAGCAAACGCGACCCCATTGGCGAAAGTGTCTTATCGATAACATCCAGCAACGTAACTGCATTTTGAGAGGTGCTATGATAGAGTTCGAGGTTTCTGATAGTAAACCGATCCATCCAGACATAGGCATCTTCTGCAATACGCTGGATATTGGTGATATGTTGTACTTTATTATGTTGTGTTTCGGATAAGTAATATAAAATTGCGCCTGAGGAAATGATTCCGTCCTGCAAATCTTCTACTCCAAATCCTTTGAGTGAATTGGTCTGAAAATGACTCTGAAGTGTTTCATTGGCATAATCTTCTTTGTAAACCCAATCTTCAAGAAAGAAGGTATTGAATTTTTCCCCGAAAACTTCCTTAAACTGGTTTTTATGATTCTTTTGAATCAGCACTTCACTTGGAACAAAATTCTGTAATAACTTATCAATATACTCTTCATTGCCCTGTGAAGTTAGGAACTCACCTGTTGAAACATCCAGAAAGGAAACACCTAATTGTTTTTTTCCAAAATAAACAGAAGCCAGAAAGTTATTGGATTTGGCCTGTAATACCTCATCATTCATCGCTACTCCGGGAGTCACCAATTCGGTCACACCCCGTTTTACAATGGTTTTGGTCATTTTTGGATCTTCCAGCTGGTCGCAGATGGCCACCCGCAAACCTGCTTTTACCAATTTAGGCAAATAGGTATTTAAGGAATGATGTGGAAAACCGGCGAGAGCTGTTTCGGTTTCGCTTCCGGCTCCCCTTTTGGTTAAAATAATGCCTAATATTTTAGAAGCACGAATGGCGTCTTCACCAAATGTTTCATAAAAATCGCCCACTCTAAACAATAAACAGGCATCAGGATATTTCCTTTTGATCTCGTTGTATTGTTTCATTAACGGAGTCTCTTTTGTAGATGTTTCTTTGGCTGCCAATGGATTCGGTATTAATTTTAAGTGGAAGCGAATTTAAATATTTTAGCCTGATTAAACACTTCTCAAAAAAATTAATTTAACCTTAAGACAAAAAAAAATTGAGGAATTTAAATTTTTTATAAATTTTTGAAAATAAAATAAATAAAATAAAAAATGAAA
>CAMFLD010000422.1 GCA_945957245.1 uncultured Flavobacterium sp.
CTCAAGGCATTTGTAGGAGGCATCATTTGGCTTTTATTCAAGCTTATTGGTGATTACATCTCTCATAAATTCATAGGCAAACGCAAGGATGAAGACAGAGGCTAAGATAGCACTTGGTATTGGCGTTGTTGCTTTGGGTTTCGGTACAGCATACATCCTCAAGATGAAACGGCTTTCCGAAGAACTAGAAACGACTACCTCGGTGATGATCCATAAGGTAAATCTAAATGGAATTGAACTGAAAGTAGATGTTACCCTGAAAAACCCGACTCAAGGCACATTACGCATCAAGCATCCCTTTGTCAAGTTCCTGTACAAGGATAAGGTATTTGCTACTTCTGAAATCAAGAATTCAGACATTACCATTCCTAAGTTTGGACAAGTAAACATCGAGCCGATTTTTATTCAGCTTGGATTTATTTCTCTGGCTTCTGTTACTCCCGATTTGCTAAAGCAATATCGAAGCAGCGGACAATTAGACCTGGTGGTAAAAACGATTACTACCATCAACGACAAAGTACCTTATACAAAAACCGACACGATCCAAATCTAAAATATTGAGAAGGACATTAGAGGGAAAGAGATTGGATGGAAAGTCAATATAGGCGAAGCATAAAAGATGGAAGTCAGTACAACCATCTATTTCCCACTCCACAGGGGAAACATATTACGATTTTGAAGGATGCAGAAGTCAATGACACAGTATCCCTTATTAAAAGAACTGTACCTCAAACATTAAAAGATACCGAAAAGATTGCAGCAGTACTGAAAGGCAAAAGCCTTGAAGAAACCTGCTCTAATATCTGGCACTTTGTCTATGACCACATCCAGTACAAACGAGATGAAAAAGGCATAGAACAAGTGCGAAGACCAGCCCGCACCTGGTGGGATCGAACGTCCGGAGTTGATTGCGACTGTTATACAGAATTCATCAGCTCAATCCTCACAAACCTTGGTATTCCACATAAACTAAGAATTACCAAATACAATGGCAAAAGCTACTTTCAGCACATCTATCCGATTGTGCCTTATGATGGAAATGTAAATACATCATTGACTAATCGTAACGACTACATCACCATAGATTGTGTGAAAGATAATTTTGACGATGAACAAGTTTTTTCAGGATTTAAAGACTACGATATGAGACTGGATTATCTTAATGGATTAGATGACGAATACAGGATGCCCGAAAACACGGATATTGGAGACCTTTCCTCTTTAGAAGAGGATAATGAACTGAATGGCAAATTTGGAAAATGGCTTAAATCTACTTCTAAAAAAGTAGGAAGTAAACTCAAAGAAGGTGTTCGCTTCATTAACCGTTTCACAAACCCTGGAACCATCATGCTTCGCAATGGCTTTTTGCTGGCCATGAAAACAAACTTTTTGAAACTGGCAGGAAGATTACGCTACGCTTACCTCTCCGATGAACAAGCCAGAGCTATGGGTATGGACTTGAATGCTTTCCAAAAACTGAAAAAGGTAAAGGACAAAGCTGAAACGATCTATTGGCAAGCCGGAGGTAAAAAGGAAAACCTTAAAAAGGCAATTCTTGGAGGTAAGGGTAACAAAGATAAAAAAGTCCCCATGAGTGGATTGGACGGGCTGGACGATGTTTATGCTGATGAGCAGGAATATAATATCATTCGCTATGGCACAGTCAACGGATTAAACGGAGATGATGAATTGGGTGAGCCGGTTACCGCTGCTTCGATTGCATCTGCTACTGCTGTATTATCTGCCGTGGCTGCCGCTCTTTCACAGGTAAAAGGACTATTCAAAAAGAATACTCCCGAAGCACAACAGTTCAGTCAGGATGCAAGTGCTTCTCCTGAAACCCCTCAAGACAATAGTGCTTCAGCCGATGAAACCGATTCAAATATTTCTACTCAAACTCCAGCTCTTGTTAATAGAAAACTTGCTATCAATCAGTCAAGCGGAAGCAGAATGGCTGCTGATAATGACCAAAGTTTGGTCACTACAGACCAAGCTACAGATACTCAAAAGCCTCAAGGTTTTATGGATAAAGCTACGACCTGGGTTAAAGAAAACCCCGGAAAGTCCTTACTAATAGCAGGAGCATTGCTAGGCGGAGGTTATATGCTAATGAAAAAGAAGGCACCTGAAAAAAGAGGCGGTCAAAGCCTGAATGGCTTTTCAAAGAAAAAGAAAACCAAGAAACGAAAGGGCTCTACCTCTGCTCGGCAAGGCAAATCAAAAATCAGAACCATAGAAATCTAAACAATCATGGCAAAGCGAAGAAAAACTAGAAATACTAGAGCATTGCACGGTACTGCAAGTACAGCAAGTTCAAATAAGAAACCCATTACTGAAACACTTAAAGAAGGTGGATTAATGTTGGTATCTGCTATAGCCGCAGGCGGTGCAGGTGCAGTCATTGGCAAACACTCTTTGTTAGTTGGGATACCGGTAACACTCTTTGGGGTGCATAAAGGAAATAAATACATCACTTCCGCAGGCTTAGGATTATGCCTAAGCAATGGTTTTCAGCAACAACAAACCAGTGCCACTCCTACCAATGGTATTGATGATGAGATGGACGGTTTCAGCATGGAAGAAGTTAAAGAGCGTGTAGGTAATTATTTCAAGAACTTTTCGGAGAAACTTTACCTTCCAAAAAACCAAAGCCAGCCTGCCAATGGATTAGGGGCATCGGATGAACAGCCTACCTATTTTATTAATCCATATCAGAATCCACAGTTGCAAGGCAATGATCTTGACATGAGCCAGCTTGACAGGGTACAGGAACAAATCGCCCAAATGAACGGCATGGGTGAAATCCATAGAGAGTTTTAATCAATTGTATAACCATAAAACAGGATAAAAATGAATGACGCATTCGGACAAGTAATGCAAAGTGAATATGCCAATGCAGGAGAACTGCTTGGCTTAGATGGAGAGAATAATGC
>CAMFLD010000423.1 GCA_945957245.1 uncultured Flavobacterium sp.
GAGTAGAGAATGATCGGGCTTATGCAGGAGAGTTACTCCGGTTTATTGATACCGTTGATTTGAATAAGATTGACAACCCTGTAGTATGGAAAACCTGTAAGGCCTATTTATCCTTCATGACGAGGGATTATAAATCAGCTTTGGCTCAGATTAACCAATTAAACCAAAAACAAACTCCTGAAGAATTGAAGAACCAGTTGGAAATTCTCAAAGCAATGGTACTCAATGCAGATCAGGAATATGGTAAGGCTATTATTTTGGATGAAATTAAGCCGATAATACTAAAATATAAAAACAAGGCACAGTTTATTTTTGCCTTGGGCAAGGAACTGGAATACAACGGCAACACTACCGATGCGGCACTTTTATATTCTACTCTGCAATATAGTGATGACGGAACCCTGCAATGGAAATCAGCCGGAGGTAGTGGCGACAATTATTCCGATTTTTATACAGAGTATTTTGAATATGTGAATGCGAAATATACTCCGGGTCAGGTCGAAGCTTTAATTCAGAATATCATCAATAACCGGGATAGAGATGATGCGTTTTCAATTTACAAATACACTACTATCAAAACGCAGCTGCCTAAACTGTATGACCTGCTTGGTACTAAATACATTAGGCAGAACAGGTTGTCTAAAGCGCTGGTCAACTTTAAAAAAGTAGACAGTAAGCTTTGGAACGACAAATACAGCGATTGGGAACACAACGAAGGAAACAGTTGGAACGAAGGCTCTAATACGTTTGACGCCAATCCATTTTATGAGCTTAAATATACTCCGAATTTCATTCCGGTAAAAGATACCATGCACCTGAATAAATATACCATAACCCGACAGCTTATCAAATATATCAATAAAGCCGAGAATGTAAAGGAAAAGAACAGGGATTATTACTATTTTCTAGTGGCCAATTGTTATTACAATATGACCTATTATGGAAACAGCTGGATGATGCGGCGTTACTACTGGACTTATAATGAAACCCATACCATATTGGAAGACGATGCAGAATACTATGAATGTAATTCGGCTAAAACGTACTATTTATTGGCACTTAAAAATGCCAAAACCGATAAGTTCAGGGCGCTTTGCCTGAGAATGATTGGGCGCTGTGAAAAGAATAAGTTAAATAACCGCAACGCCGAAACTTATGAGGGTAATAATTATGACAGCTATCTATTTGCCAATAATAAATATTATCTGGACCTGCAAAGTAAGTACCCTAAAGACTTCGAAAACTTAACCTCTGACTGTACTTTTTTTGAAGATTACTTTAAGGCCAGAAGATAAAAACAAACCCCGCTAGAAGCGGGGTTTTACATTAACCAAAAAAAATTAAAAACAAAATAGGGAAGGAGTGCCCAACCTATCTTAATCGGGTTTATTTTTATAAACTAATTGCTTTTAAAATTTTGCAATAAATCCTAAATATAAACTTCTGCCAACGGCCGGAATAATACCCGGACCGGGATATTCGTCTGTTCTGCGGGTAAAGTAATGCTTGTCAGCAAGGTTATTGACTCCAAACTTCACAGAAAAATTATTTATTTTATAACTACCGCTAAAATCTAAAACGGTGTAGGATGGAATGTAACCTGCGACAGGGTCATCACTTACAGACACATTAGAAGCGTCACCATAAGCATCGCCAACATAATTAATCTGGAAAGTCGCAGATAATTTAGTTGTATTAAAAATTAAACCTACACGATCAATTGTTTTTGCTGCTGCCTCAACTCGTTTCCCGGAATATTCTCCATCAGTATATCTGGCGTCTACATAAGCAAATGAATTAAAAAGACTTAATCCGTATTTAGATTGTGGGTTGAAATATTTTATAAAGTTAAATTCCACATAGCTCTCAATTCCTTTATGAACACTATTCGCAACATTTTTTCTAATGGAATAATAATCACCTGTAATCGGGTCAGCTTCGAGTACTACACCAATTCGTTTATTATATGCCATATAAAATCCACTGAAATCAAAGTTTAAATAATTTTTAATGGTACCACGATAACCTAAATCGCTATTGTATCCATTACTATCCTTAAGGTTTGGATCTATTCTTGATGTTACACCAAAAGGCTCTAACTGACTATAATCGATTGGTCGGTAAGCTTGACTGAAGTTGGCATAAAGATTCGTATTTCTGGAAGGTTTAAACTCTAAACCGACACCCGCCAGAGCAAAAGTCCGATTGCGTACTTCGTTAGAAATCTGAATATCACCTTCCACTTCTTTATGTCCTTTTGAAGTGCTTCTTAAATATTCAAATCTAAATCCCGGCGTCACTGTGAAATTTTTAGATACTCTAAAAATATTTTCTACAAATGGAGCAATGTTAGTTGTAGTGAAATCTAAGTCGTAACCCCAATCTCCTGTGATTGTTAAATCAAAATCGCTTCCGGTTGTTCCTTCACCACCGCCCTGACGCTTAAACCAAGCATAGCTTTGGCGGATTCCACCTGCAATTGTTGAACTTTGTTTACCGAGTGTATAATTTTGGGAATAACGGATTTCTGTCGTGGAATTATGCATTTTTTCAATACCTACTTCTCTCGGCACATAAGCACCTGTAGCTGGGTCTACGTCATCGTTAGCTTCAGGTCCGCCATCTTCGTTTCTCCATACCAGGGAGCGGCTACTGAATAAATAACTTGTTTTGATTGCCAGCGTGCTGTTTTGCGATGGAGTATAATTGGCATAAGCCGTAATAATATTCCATGGACTTTTCAGCCAGTTTCGGGCACGTGTAGATTGCCCCGGATTAGCCTCGAATTGAGCATCTGTCAAACCGCCGGGCATCTTTATTTTGTTGCGGAGTAAAGAGTATTCGATACCAAAATTCCATTTGTCAGATTGATTGTATTGGATTTTTCCGTATCCTGAAACTTGTGTCTGCTGGCTGTTAGGTC
>CAMFLD010000424.1 GCA_945957245.1 uncultured Flavobacterium sp.
CAATGTCATTGCAATTAATAATCGAAAACATTGCAATATTTTTTTTCAGCCCGATATACTATATTTACAATATTATCTTGACGAAATAAATTACAAAAACAATACACCTTGATAGTTTTTTGAATAATTCTCAAAAAAGTGTAACGTTTTAACAAATGTTTAGTGAAATATTAATCGCATTTAATTACTTTTGAAGTGTTTAGTTTTTAAAATGAAAAAATACCACTTCATATTACTTCTGTTATTAGGCATATTCTTTATGCCTAGTAACATTTATGCTTGTGGTACTTGTTCTGAAAAACAACCTTTAAAAAAAGAAATTTCATCAAAAGCAGAAAAAGATAATTGTTGCAATAGTGACAATCATTCTAAATCGAAAGACCATAACGGTTGCGGTGGGAAATGTGGGCATTCAAAATGTGCCTGCCCATCAGTTAGTAATGGTTTTACAATTTCATCTGAACTTGTTTTAAAAAACAACAGCTTTGATTTTTCTTTTGAAAAACAAAAATTCTCTAATTCAGAAACCTTTATTTCTTCTGGTTTCTATTCCCTTTGGCTAATACCAAAAATAAGCTAAAACCCTACTTTGACAGCCATAAGTGTGTCAAATAAAAAGCATAATTTGCTTTAAATCATTTATTTCTCGGTTAATTTCAATGTCAAACTCACGGCATAATATGCTTCGTTTTTGTTATTGTTTAACTTATTCAATTTAAAATTAATTATATAACAATGAACTCATTAAAAAAAATAATGATGACAATATGCTTATTGTTATCCGTTTTGGTTATGAACGCACAAATAAAAAATGCTAAAACCGAAACAGTTAAAATATTTGGTAATTGTGGAATGTGCAAAACCAAAATAGAAAAAGCAGGGAATCTTAAAAATATTGCCCAAGTCGATTGGAATGAAGATACCAAAATAGCAACTCTGACATACGATGAAAGTAAAACCAATCAAGACGAAATACTAAAACGTATTGCTCTTGTTGGTTATGACAGCGAAAAATTCCTTGCTCCTAATGATACTTATTCAAAACTTCCCGGCTGTTGTCAGTATGACCGAGAAGCTAAAGTACCTGTAAAAGAATCTATAAAAGTTGATGCAATATCGAGAGAAACAGAATTAGTAAAGGATAATACAGCAATATCTGAAAATCAAGAAACCAATCAACTGCAACCTGTCTTTGATAACTATTTCTCATTGAAAGACGCTTTAGTAAAAACTGACGCTAAGACAACCTCTGCTAAATCCAAAGAATTACTAGCATCAATCGAGGCAGTAAAAATGGAAACTTTGAAAATGGACGTTCACATGGTTTGGATGAAAGTATTGAAAGAGTTGAGTGCTGATGCTAAAAGTATTTCGGAAACACAAGACATCAAAAAGCAAAGAGATTCTTTTAAATCATTATCTAAAAACACTTATGAACTGATAAAAGTTTCAAAACCTACAGAACCTGTATATTACCAATACTGCCCTATGCAGGATGCTAATTGGTTAAGCAAAGAAAATGCAGTTAAAAACCCTTACTATGGCTCACAAATGCTGACTTGTGGTAAAACAGTAGAAACAATTAAATAAAATCTAAAAATGAAAAAAATAAATTCAATATACGTTCTAGCAATTGCAATAGTTGCGCTTTTAACAATGGCTTCATGTTCAAAAGATAACAATACAGCGACACCATTAAATGTAGATTATCCTGCGGCTTATGTAGTCAATGGTCAAGATGCAACAGTTTCAGTAATAAAACTATCGACAGGAGAAGTAACTGGAACAATATCGTTTCCTAGTTCCGATATGATTACTTGGCCACATCACATTGCTTATCATCAAGGACATTTGGCTTTGGGAGTTCCAGGAATGGATTTTAGTGGTGGTCATGCAACAACTGGTTCAATGCCGGGTAAAATGTTAGTTTTAAATGCAACAACAGGTGCAATTTTAGAGGATTTAGATTTACCTGTAATGAATCACAATACTATCTATTCTCCAGACGGTACAGAAATTTGGGTTCCACAAATGGATATGGACGGGAAAGTATTGGTTTACAATGCTACCACCTATGCTCTGATGAATACAATTACTGTAGGAATGATGCCTGCTGAATTGACATTTTCATCTGACGGTACAAAAGCCTATGTAGCTAATGGAGACGATGATACTGTTTCTGTAATCAATGTCGCTACAAAAGCAGTTATAACTACTGTTACTGTTGGAGATAATCCAGTTGGTGCTTGGACAGGAAGCAACGGACAAATGTTTGTTGACAACGAAGACGGACAATCCATTTCTGTAATTAATGTAGCTACAAATGCAGTTGACCAAACTATTGCGCTAGGTTTTATGCCCGGTATAGCTGCTCATAATGGAGTAAAAAATGAATTATGGGTTACAGACCCAATGAACTCAAAAGTACACTATTATACTTGGGATTCGGGTATGGGTATGTGGATGGATGCAGGAGTAATCAATGCAGGAAATGGAACTCATGCAGTTGCATTTACAACAGATGGCAATACTGCCTATGTTACTAATCAATCAGCAAAATCGGTTTCTGTAATAAATGTAACCAACCATACTGTTACTAAAACAATTACTGTAGGTAACAAACCAAATGGTATCGTAATAAAAATGTAATTAAATGAAATTGTACATCAAAAATATGGTATGTAGTCGTTGCAAAATGGTAGTAAAGTCCGAGTTAGAAAAACTTGGATTTACTACTGTTATTGTAGAATTAGGAGAAGTTGTAATAAAAGAAGAATTGAATGGTACTGATAAATCAGATGTTACTAAAGCACTTCAATTCTATGGTTTTGAATTATTGAGTGATAAAATTAGTATTACTATTGAAAAGATTAAAAATTTGATTGTAGAATTAATACACAATCAAAATAATGAGCTAAAGG
>CAMFLD010000425.1 GCA_945957245.1 uncultured Flavobacterium sp.
CATCTGAAGAAACCAAAATCTCTTCGAGGTTATCTAAAACTTCGTCGTCAACTTTTGATTTACCAGCAATGGCTTTGGTAAGTTTTGAAAAAAAAGAAGTACTTGATTTTTCAAGTCCTTTGTCTAAAGTTTGTTTTGCCTCTTCGCTCAGGCCTGAATCTCTCTTTTCAGAGGAAAATATTCTTTTAAAAAAACTCATTGTTATGGGAAAAATATTGAGGCAAACCGAATTAAACTCAATTTGCCGTTCAAAAATATAAAAAAATTATGATGTTGCTTCTTCCACAGGCAAAATATTAGGCTTGAAAGAAATCTAAAAATAAAAAAGCTACTTCCGAGTGAAAGTAGCTTAAATATATAGAGTTTGTCGAATTATTTCTTTTTAAGGAAAGTATCTACTTCTTCTGGTGTCATGATGCTTTCAACGAAAGTGTAGGCACCAGTTTTTGGAGATTTAACCATCTTAATAGCTTTGGTTAATCTCTTTGAAGCTGTCTGTAACGTTGCAACGGTTTTCTTTGCCATGATATGATAGTTTTATGAATCTCTACTAAACTGTAAAAATCCTTAATTATTTAATTTCTTTGTGAACAGTCATTCTCTTCAGGATTGGATTAAATTTTTTAATCTCTAATCTGTCTGGAGTATTTTTTTTGTTTTTCTTTGTGATGTAACGAGAAGTTCCTGGAAGTCCAGTCGCTTTATGCTCAGTACACTCTAAAATAACCTGTATTCTATTACCTTTCTTTGCCATCTTACTTTATTTTTATTAGGTTAGGGATTAACCGATGAATCCTTTAGCTTTAGCATCTTTCAATACGGCAGCCAAACCTTTTTTATTGATTGTTTTAATTGTAGAAGCAGCTACTCTTAAAGTAACCCATCTGTCTTCTTCAGCAAGATAGAAACGTTTTTTAACTAAGTTTACAGAAAACTTTCTCTTAGTTTTGTTCATAGCGTGAGAAACGTTATTTCCTACCATCGCTTTTTTACCTGTAAGGTCACAAACTCTTGACATTATGCTTATCTTTTATCGTTATTCAAAATCAGGGTGCAAACTTACACAAAATAAATCAATGAGCAAAAAAATTATTGCAGATTTTTTTCATTTTTTTTATTTGTTTTTTACCAATAGAAAAATAAGTCTTTTGTAAACAAATTTATCAACATCAAACTTTTAGCTTTTCAAAATTGCTGACTGCAACATTTCAAACGCTTTGTTTGACGTTCTATCTATAACTTTTTCACGAGGTTGCCCAAAATTAAATTCTTCTGTTCTGACTTCATTTGGCGTTGCCAGTGCTATAAAAACTGTTCCTATCTCAGCATCAGCATCGCCTTTGGACGGTCCGGCATTACCTGTCGTAGCCAAGGCATAATCTGATTTCATCAGTTTTTGAATTCCTAATGCCATTTCGGAAGCAACTTCAGCACTTACTACCGAATATTTTTCAATGGTTTGTGCATTAACCCCCAAAACCGAGATTTTGGTATCTGTAGCATAGCTTACCACACTTCCTCTGAAATAGGCCGAAGAACCGGCTACCGAAGTCATCATTTGGGCAATTTTCCCTCCGGTGCAGCTTTCTGCTGTAGCGACTGTTTTTCCATGCTGCTGAAGCAATCTTCCTATTACTACTTCAATGGTTTCTCCTTCATCAAATCCAACAATGATATCTCCAATTATTTGGGTCAACGAATTAACATTCTCTGCTATCGCTTCGTGTAGCGTTTTTTCGTTTTCTCCTCTTGCAGTCAAACGCAGCCTTACTCTTCCGGGACTTGGTAAGTAGGCAAGCTTTATAAATTCGGGCAGGTTGTTTTCCCAGCTTTCAATACGTTCAGCTACCATACTTTCTCCCTGTCCGTAGGTTAATATGGTTTTGTGGACTATGTAAGGACGTTTATATTCTTTTACAATTTTTGGAATGATTTCGTTTTGAACAATGTGTTTCATTTCAAACGGTACGCCCGGAAGCGAAATATAAACCGTATTTTCCTTTTTCATCCACATTCCCGGCGCTGTTCCTACTTTATTAAAAAGAATTTCGCATTTGGATGGTACTAAAGCCTGATCACGGTTAAGCTGTGTGATTGGTCTTTTGTAAAAACCTTCAATCATCTCAGTAACATGAGCAAGCACCTCCTGATTGATTACCAGTTCATCATCAAAATATTCGCAAAAAGTCTTTTTAGTGATATCGTCTTTGGTTGGGCCTAAGCCTCCGGTAATGATAACCAGGTCTACTTTATTCTGAAGTGATGAAAACGTATTGATTATATGGTTTTTATCGTCAGAAATGGAGAGCATTTCTACGGTTTGCACCCCAATTTTGTCTAATGCTTTGGCAATAAATCCTGAATTGGTATCCACAATTTGACCAATTAGGATTTCATCGCCTATGGTTACTATTGTTGCTTTCATTTAGAAGTCTGCTATTTGTTGGCCACCTGACGGAATTAGTTCATGGGTAGAAAATAAACCGCAGGAGATTTACGTAGTTGTATAATAAGAATATGGAAGCCATTTTAGCCCCGGTTGGAGCGGCATCCCGTCATTGTTGACGGATATAGCGGAAAACGGGAATTGCCATTACTGATAATTCCCAAGCCTTTCGCTTTTATTAAATATCAAAATCTTTCTTGATTTCTTTGATTGCTTTTTCTACCTGGCTTTTCACGCTTTCGAAAGTATCTACAATCTCTTTGCGCTTACCTTCTCTTTTGGTCCACGCCTCTACTTCAAGAATCTCCTGATGTGCAACGGTCATTCCGAGTAAATCGAGTGTTGGCTTTATTTTATGGGCATAAGAATAAGCTCTTTTGTGGTCTTTTTCTTTGATCCCGGCATCAATTTCCTTCATATCTTCTGGAACTTCGGTCACAAAAAGCGTGATGATTTGCATTACGAACTCT
>CAMFLD010000426.1 GCA_945957245.1 uncultured Flavobacterium sp.
AATGCGAATCGTGATGACTGGCCTTACGGACGAGTTCAAAACGCTACTTACACCTCTGTGAATGGTTCTAAATTGGGAAATAACATGAATTCCGGTTATTCAGCGGGTTATTCATCCACATGCTTCGAGCCAATAGATGAATACAAAGGCGATATTGCCCGTTTGTTATTGTATTTTGCAACAAGATATGAAGATCAAGTAGCCGGATTTTATACTGCCGCTTTATCTACTTCAAAAATAAAACCAATGTTTGATGGTAGTAGCAACAGGGTTTTTTCACAGACTTTTCTAAACATTTTACTAACATGGAACGCCCAAGATCCTGTTAGTGCTAAAGAAATAGCAAGAAATGATGCTATTTATGCACGTCAGAATAACAGGAATCCTTATATTGATCATAACGAGTATGTTACTGCAATTTGGGGATTACCATTGGCTGTTCCTGTGTTTGATTCGTTAAGTACTGTTTCTATTTATCCTAACCCAGCATCAGATGTAGTGAATATTTCAACTGATATTGCACTGGATGAAATCGATATCATCACAATTAACGGACAGATTTTACAACAAATTAAAAAGCCAGTATTTGAGAACAACAATTATTCAATAAATAATTTACCAAAAGGCTTTTACTTCTTAAAATTATCAACGTCCAATAATTCGGTCACAAAAAAAGTACTGATAAACTAAGGACAAAATTCAAAATATGACTAAAACGCTGTTAAATTCAACAGCGTTTTTTTGTTTTTAATCGAAAAAGTAGATAAAATAACCTTAATACTGTACAGAATAAACGGTTTTTCTTTGAACTTAACGCCTACTTTAGTATCTTTCGCCTCATATTTGTGTAACCCTTAAAACATTTTCAAAATGTTAGAAGAAAAGAATGATAACCTGCTGGATGCAGATGGAAACGGAGTCAATGAGCCACAGGAAGTGACTATTGCTGATAATCAAGAAATTCCCGTTGACAAACAGGAAGAATCTGAAGCTTCATCTGAAGTCTTAGAGGAAAAAGCCGGAATCTTAACTGAAGAGTTAAGCGAAGACGACATTGAAGTCGCAGCCGAAAAAGAAGCACTTGTTGAAGAAACAGTTGAAACAGCTGTTGAACCTGAGGATGAAGAGGAAATTGGAGAAGTCGTTTCTGCACCTACTGAAGAAAATTTTATTGAATTAACTGAAGAACAGGTTGCAGATGAAACTCCGGTTGGAGAAAGTGAAAATCAGGCTGCAGTTAATGCTATTGAAGAAGCAAATGCAGAGGAAGGCGAAGACGAAACCCTGAAAGAACGCCATGATATTCCAATGCTGGATTATGAAACACTATCAATGGAACAATTAGTTGACGAGCTAGGAACCTTGGTTGCCGTTGAAAAACTCATGTCCGTAAAAGACCATGTTGAAGAACTGAAAAAAGCATTCTTATCCAAATATTATCATTTTATTGACGAAAAGAAAGAAGAATATTATGCTGAAAACCCAGATACAACTGAGGATTTTCATTACCACTTTCCATTAAAAGTCAAATTTGACCAATTATACAATCAGTATCGCGATAAAAAGAACAACCATTTCCAGAGCCTGCAAAACAGCTTAAAATCCAATCTGGAAAACCGATTGGCTATTGTTGAGGAGTTAAAAAACCTAATTCACAGTCAGGACAGTATTCCGGTAACCTTAAAGAAATTTAATGATATCAGAGACCGTTGGAAAGTAGCAGGGCCAATACCAAAGGACAAATACAACCACGTTTGGAACAATTATCATTTCCACTTAGAGAACTTCTATGATGTATTGCATTTGGACAGAGAAATCCGTGATTTGGATTTCAAACACAATCTGGTTCAGAAGCTTAAAATTATAGAGCGTGTTGAAGAATTAGTAAAAGAAGAAGATGTCAATAAAGCTTTCCGTGAACTACAGGATTTGCACCGTATCTGGAAAGAAGATATCGGACCTGTATCCCGAGAAAATCGTGAAGAAATCTGGAACCGTTTTAGTGAACTGACTAAACAGATGCACGACAAACGTGAAGCTCAGTTTGAAAAGCTTCGTGAAGTGGAAAAAGCCAATCTTGAAAAGAAAAAAGAAATTATTGCCCAAATTGAGGCATTAGCTCAGGAAAAAGTAAATTCCCATACAGCCTGGTTAGGACAAATTGAAAAAGTGGAGGCTTTACGCAACCAATTCTTTGGTGCAGGTAAAGTTCCTTCTGAAGTTACGGATCAGACCTGGAATGACTTTAAAAATGCCGTAAGAAGCTTTAATGTATTGAAAAACTCATTCTACAAGGACATTAAGAAGGATCAAAACGAAAATCTTGCCAAAAAACAGGCATTGGTAGCCAGAGCTAATGAATTAAAAGAAAGCACTGATTTTGCCGCCACTACTCCTATTTTCAAACAAATACAGGAAGAATGGAAAACAATCGGTCATGTACCAAGAAAATTCTCTGATAAACTTTGGACGGAATTCAGGGCTGCCTGCAATGAATATTTTGAAAAATTAAAAGAACAGAAATCAGAAGCTAATGCTGAAGAGATGGAAGCTTTTGATAAAAAGAAAGCTTACTTGGAAACCATCAAATCTTTCGAATTAGTTGGAGACCACAAAACCGATTTGGATGCTATAAAAGCCCACATCGAGACATGGAAAAGTTTTGGTAAAGTGCCTTTTGCTCGTCGTCATATTGAAGGTAAATTCAACAAAATCCTGGATTCATTGTTTGAAAAATTAAGTGCGAGCAAAAAGGATAATGAAATGGCACGTTATGCCAATCGTCTTGATACACTGGCGCATTCGGATACCCGTAAACTTGACAATGAAAAAGTGTTTATTATGCGTAAAATCGAGGAAGTTCAGAGCAACCTTTTTCAGTTATAAAAAAACATACAGTTATTTGCCAATGCTA
>CAMFLD010000427.1 GCA_945957245.1 uncultured Flavobacterium sp.
TTCATACGGCTTACAGCAATTATAGCATTGAAGACACGTGTTTTATAGTCCGTTCCAATAAAAGGGCCAATCAGTACAATCAGCAAATCCGTTCCAAAATATTAGACAAGGAAAGTGATTTGTCTGTAGGCGATTTATTGATGGTAGTAAAAAACAATTATTTCTGGCTCAAGGAAAGTGATGAAGCCGGATTTATTGCAAATGGTGATATTATTGAAGTATTGGAAATTTTTGGATTCAAGGAATTGTACGATTTCAAATTTGCCAAAGTCAAAATCAGAATGGTTGATTATCCTGAACAAAAGCCATTTGAAACCATGCTTTTATTAGATACTATAACCAGTGAATCTCCATCATTGACTTATGAAGAAAGTAACCATTTGTATCAGGAAGTGATGAAGGATTATGAAGGAGAAGCCCAATACAGGAAATTCCTTAAAGTAAAGAATAATGAGTATTTCAATGCACTTCAGGTAAAATTTTCCTATGCCATAACCTGTCACAAATCACAGGGTGGGCAATGGAATACCGTTTTTATAGAACAGCCTTATCTGCCCAATGGTGTAGATGTAGATTATATACGTTGGCTTTACACAGCGGTAACAAGAGCTAAAGATAAATTGTATCTGATAGGCTTTAAGGAGGAGAATTTCGAGGAATAAAGAATTTTATATGTATTATTGTAATACCAACTTTTAAAACCTATTCACATGAAAAAATTAATTTTTTGCTTTTTTGTATTCGTCAGCGCAACATTTGTTTCAAATGCGCAGGATAATAAAGCGGCTCTTGAAAACTGTAATTTTTTGCTTTCGACACCAATTTCTAAAGATGCAAAAAGAATGCAGGCAAATAAGTCGCTTATAACATGGATGACCGACACTCCAGATTTTACTTTTACAATTGAACCTATTGTGATGGAAAAAATAATTGGAGAAGATTCTGATTTGTTGTCGGTATACATGGCCTGTATGGCCAAATACTGTTTAGAAAATAAAGCGCAGGCAGAAGATGCCAATCAGGTAAAGTTAAATGCTGTAAAATTGATGATTGCTTACTGTGAGAAACCTGAAAACAATGCGAAGATGTCAAAGTCCTTCAAAAAAATAGCTGAGGCCAATAAAAACGGAACACTTGAAAAAGAACTCAAATAAACAATAAATAAAAACCCGCCAGCTGGCGGGTTTTTTATGAAGATTTAAAAAATAGTTTTCTTTCTTCTGTTGCCGTGCTTTCGGCTGTTTTCAAGGACACGGAGTTTGTTGGTCAGGATTCCGCCTTCATTGCGCATCAACCCATAGCGGAAATAAAGCCCAAAGAAACTTTTATTACTGTCATTATGATCGCCAACAAAATCAATATTCCCGAATACAAAACCAAGTCCCCAGTGTTCTTCCAATTGCGCAAAAAGTGTTGAAGAAATTTCCATCATAACCGGAGTTTTTGAATTAAACATTCCTCCGGCGCCTACTGCTATTTCGTTACTGAAAATTCCAAACTGGCAGGCATCCATGCTTATGCGCAGCTCAGCATATCTGGTACTGGTGCTGTCAACAACCATGTGTCGGAACTGACCTAAGGCAATACCAACATCAACAGAACCGAATGAACGTCCGAATTCAACATTTTGGGTCATTCTTTGGGATAATGTTTCTCCTTTAGTATCACTTCCTGTAGTTAACGACAAAAACATAGACCTTCCGTACCAGGAACTTTTTACATCTACTATGGTGTCTTTTTCTTCATCGTTTTTATCAGATGTGGCACTGTCTACCGTTTGGCTTTGAACATAAAAAGGGAGTAGTAGGCAAAGGAGTAAAAGGTTCTTCATTAGGATACTTAATTTTGATGCAATATATTTAAAAATAAAATTCAAAAACATAAAGGACTTTGTAAATTAGCAACATCAATTTTTTTTTAATGAAAATCATAGCCGTAATTCCTGCCCGATATGCCTCAACCCGATTCCCAGCCAAGCTCATGCAGGATTTGGGTGGTAAAACAGTTATCCAACGTACTTATGAAGCAGCAGCAAACACTAAGCTGTTTGATGATGTTTTTGTGGTAACTGATTCCGTTCTTATTTATGATGAAATCATTAATAATGGAGGAAAAGCCATAATGAGTGTAAAAGAACACGAAAGTGGCAGTGATCGTATTGCTGAAGCGGTAGAGAATTTAGAGGTAGATGTGGTAGTAAATGTGCAGGGCGATGAACCTTTTATTGATAAAGAACCACTGGCAAATCTGCTTGACATTTTCCGAAATGATTACGACCATAAAGTAGACCTGGCTTCATTAATGTTTCAGATAACAGATTCTGATGAAATCAATAATCCTAATAATGTAAAAGTCGTAACCGATCAAAATGGTTTTGCGTTGTACTTTTCCCGTTCGGTAATTCCGTATCCAAGAGATGTGAATGCGGGAGTACGTTATATGAAACACATTGGAATATATGCTTTCCGTAAACAGGCTCTTCTTGATTTCTATCGTCTCCCAATGAAATCGCTTGAAGCATCAGAGAAACTCGAACAATTGCGATACCTGGAATTTGGCAAACGAATCCGTATGGTTGAGACTAACAAAGGAAGTATCGGAATTGACACCCCTGAAGATTTAGAACAGGCCAGAAAGTTATTTTAGTTTTTTTATCGTAAACAACTCATTGTGGGTTTCCACTTTGGGATACATTCGCAGCGAATAATCACCACCGAATTTCGATTTGTAAATGAGATTGCGCTCTTCCTGTTTTTTATTGATTACCATCGTATTGAACAATATGAATCCATTCAGATTTAATAAGGAATTAATCCGCTGAATAAAGAAATCCTGAAACAGGAAATTAGGCATATGCGTATCTTCAAAAATATCAATGATGATTAAATCGTATTTTTCTTTGGTACGCAATAC
>CAMFLD010000428.1 GCA_945957245.1 uncultured Flavobacterium sp.
AACTAATCCCAACTTCATAAATTCTGATTTTAGGTATTCGGGCCACTTTTTGGGTTACTTCAGGCTCAAATCCAAAACGTTTTTCTTTTAGATTTATGGATTTCAGAATGTCAGAACGAAACATTTTGTAGCAGGTTTCCATATCAGTCAGATTCAGATTGGAGAACATATTACTAAGGAAAGTCAGGAATTTGTTCCCAATGCTGTGCCAAAAGAAAAGAATTCTATGCGCATTACCACCCATGAAGCGGCTTCCGTAAACCACATCAGCAACACCATCTATAAAAGGTTTTAATAAGATATTGTATTCGTTTGGATCGTATTCCAGATCGGCATCCTGTATCACAGTCACATCGCCCGTAGCTGCTTTTATGCCTGTATGTAGGGAAGCACCTTTACCTTTGTTTTTTTCGTGTTCCAAAAAGACAATGGCTACATCAGGGTTATCAGCAATGTAATTAGTAATGTTTTTGCTAGATTCATCCGTGCTGCAGTCATTTACAATAATGATTTCCTTTTCAATATTGCTTGAGAGATTAACTGCTTTTACCTTGTCCAGGATTTTATGAATGGTTGGCCCTTCATTGAAGCAGGGAATAATGATAGACAGCTTTTGGATTTGCATTGAAATGATAAATATTTCCAAAAATAGTTTTTTTGAACCAGTAAGCAAGAGTTTTATGATGAAATAAATAACTGGAAATGGGAGGTTTGCCGCTATTCAAACATTAGGTGAATTATATTGTTTTTATTTGTTAAAGTTTTGTTACTTTTGCGACCGATAAAATTTATAATAAACTATTTATGGAATCAATTATGATTTATGTGCCAATTATAATGGCAATCCTAGGTCTTGCGTTTATGGGAGTTAAAGCCATGTGGGTTAACAAACAGGATGCCGGAGACGAAAAAATGCAAAGTATTTCAAAAAGTATTCAGGAAGGAGCTATGGCATTTCTTAAAGCCGAATACAGGATTTTAGCAGTATTCGTGGTAATTGCCTCTATTGCTCTTTTTGCAGTTTCTAAATTTTCCGGAGCTTCACACTGGATGATTGTTGTAGCATTCATCTTTGGAGCTATCTTCTCTGCTTTAGCAGGAAACATCGGAATGAGAATTGCAACCAAAGCTAACGTGAGAACAACACAAGCTGCTAAAACAAGTTTACCTCAGGCACTTAATGTGTCATTCGGTGGAGGAACAGTAATGGGACTTGGAGTAGCAGGTTTAGCTGTTTTGGGATTGAGTATCTTCTTTTTGTTCTTTATAAATCAATTTATGGGTGATACAACAAAACCATTCTACGAAAACATGTCGATGGTTTTGGAAACTTTGGCTGGTTTCTCATTGGGAGCTGAGTCAATCGCTTTGTTTGCACGTGTTGGAGGTGGTATTTACACCAAAGCTGCTGACGTTGGTGCTGACTTAGTTGGAAAAGTAGAAGCAGGTATCCCTGAAGATGATCCGCGTAACCCTGCAACAATCGCAGATAACGTAGGAGATAATGTAGGAGACGTTGCCGGAATGGGAGCAGACTTATTCGGTTCTTATGTGGCTACAGTATTAGCTTCAATGGTTTTAGGTAACTATATCATTAAAGATATGACTGAAGCTGCAGGAGCTCAATTTGCCGATAAATTCAATGGAATGGGACCAATCCTGTTACCATTAGTTATCGCAGGTGTTGGTATTTTAGCTTCTATTATTGGAACATTCTTTGTGAAAATCAAAAATAATGATGCAAAAGAAGCTCAGGTTCAAGGATCATTAAACTTAGGAAACTATGTTTCATTAGCTTTGACGGTAGTAGCTTGTTGGTTCCTTATCAACATGATGTTACCGGAGAAAATCCAAATGAAATTCTTCGGAGAAGGAGTTAAAGAAATTGCACGTATCAATATTTTCTATGCTACATTGGTAGGATTAGGTGTTGGTTTATTAATCTCTGCTATTACTGAGTATTTCACTGCTTTAGGTAAAAAACCAGTATTAAACATTGTTCAAAATTCATCAACCGGAGCTGCTACTAATATCATTGCAGGTTTGGCAACAGGTATGAAATCAACTTTTGGTTCAGTTTTATTATTTGCTGCAGCAATTTGGGGAGCATACTTCTTAGCCGGTTTCTACGGTGTAGCTATCGCAGCTTCAGCAATGATGGCTACTACAGCTATGCAGTTGGCTATCGATGCTTTCGGTCCAATCGCTGATAACGCAGGAGGAGTAGCTGAGATGAGTGAATTGCCAAAAGAAGTTCGTCAAAGAACAGACGTATTAGATTCAGTAGGAAATACTACTGCAGCTGTAGGTAAAGGTTTTGCAATCGCTTCTGCAGCATTGACTGCTTTGGCTTTATTTGCGGCTTACGTTACATTCACAGGAATCGATGGAATCAACATCTTCAAAGCAGATGTATTGGCTGCATTATTTATAGGAGGTATGATTCCGGTAGTATTCTCAGCTTTAGCGATGCAGTCAGTAGGAAAAGCGGCGATGGACATGGTAAATGAAGTACGTCGTCAGTTCCGTGAAATTCCGGGTATCATGGATGGTACAGGAAAACCTGAGTACGGAAAATGTGTTGACATTTCTACTAAAGCTGCTTTACGTGAAATGATGTTACCGGGTGCTATCACAATCATTACTCCAATCATCGTTGGTACTTTGATGGGTGCAGAAGCTCTTGGAGGTTATATGGCCGGAGTTTGCGTTTCAGGAGTACTTTGGGCTATTTTCCAAAACAATGCCGGAGGCGCTTGGGATAACGCTAAGAAATCTTTCGAAGCCGGAGTTATGATTAATGGTGAAATGACTTTTAAAGGTTCAGACTCTCACAAAGCAGCTGTAACCGGAGATACTGTTGGAGATCCATTCAAAGATACTTCAGGACCATCAATGAACATC
>CAMFLD010000429.1 GCA_945957245.1 uncultured Flavobacterium sp.
CCACCGAGACCTACACTGCATATCGTCGGCAGCGTCAGATGTGTATAAGAGACAGTATGTAACCAATGACCTCAATACTTCTGACATTGCTTTTTTGGCTGCCCAGAAAGCGATAACGGATGCTAAAACAGACCCTGAAACTTTAGATTATATCATTTTTGCACACAACTTTGGCAATGTAAAAAAAGATGCCATACAAACAGATATTCTTCCCAGTCTTGCAACACGGGTTAAGTATGACCTGCGTATCCAAAACCCAAAATGTGTTGCTTATGACATGCTATTTGGATGCCCGGGATGGATAGAAGGTGTTATTCAGGCGCAGGCATTCATTAAAGCGGGTATGGCTAAGAAATGCCTCGTGATTGGGGCTGAAACACTTTCAAGGGTTGTTGACCTTCACGACCGGGATAGTATGATTTATTCTGATGGAGCCGGCGCTACCATTATTGAAGCTACTGATGAAGACGGAGGTATTCTGGCACATGAAACTGCGAGTTATACTTATGATGAAGCGTATTATCTTTATTTTGGCAATTCATTTAACAAAGAACATGACCCAAATGTTCGCTACATCAAGATGCACGGCAGGAAAATATACGAATTTGCGCTAAGCAACGTACCAAAGGCCATGAAAGCCTGTCTTGACAAAAGTGGCATCAGCATAAATGAAGTCAAAAAAGTACTTATTCATCAGGCCAATGAAAAAATGGACGAAGCTATTATTCATCGTTTTTATAAACTCTACTGTCAAACTCCCCCGGAAGGTATCATGCCGATGAGTATTCACAAGCTGGGTAATTCAAGTGTAGCAACAGTTCCCACATTATATGATTTGCTGGTAAAAGGTCAAATTGAAAACCAAAGCCTCCACAAAGGCGACATCATTTTATTTGCTTCCGTAGGAGCAGGAATGAATATTAATGCGATCGTTTACAGAATGTAACAAAAGTATGGGTTTTGATTGGTTAAAAGTTTATTTTTGCGAAACTTAAGCAGAAACACATTTCCATGTACGAGAAAACATATCCAAGCAAGCGCTTTAATTTAACACTGGCCTTTTTAAAAAAACATATTTCAACATCTGAAACTATTTTTGATTTAGGTGTACCCAATCCGTTTTCAAAAATTATGGAAGACAATGGCTATACCGTTATCAATACCAAAGGTGAAGATTTAGACAAAGACCAAACTGCTCTACAGAATGAAAATTATGAAGTCTTTACAGGATTTGAAATATTTGAACATCTTTTGAATCCTTACACAATACTGGAAAATGTAAAATGCGACAAACTATTAATTTCAATCCCATTGCGTTTATGGTTCTCCCCTGCTTACCGAAGTAAAACTGACATGTGGGACAGACATTATCACGAGTTTGAAGACTGGCAGCTTGACTGGTTATTGGAAAAAACAGGATGGAAAATTATTGACAGGCAAAAATTTACTCATCCCGTGAAAAAATTAGGCCTCCGTCCTCTCCTGCGTAATTTTACTCCCAGATACTACATGGTTTATGCAGAAAAAGTAAAATAGAATATCTTTTCTTTAAAATACAAACCGTCTTCAATAGACGGTTTTTTTATTTCTTCTAATTGCAAGTATGAATTTACAAGTAGTCTCTTGTAAGTTTTTTATATCAATTATTCTTACTTTTATGTTATTTTAATGTATTTTGTCGATATAATTTGCATTTTGTCGATTTATTGTTTACGTTTGATATGTAATAAAGTTTAACTTTTTTTCATGTTTAAAAAATCAGTTGACGTAGTAAACCAACTGAGTTTGTTTGATTAGTTTGTTTTTAGTATTTTGAAAAAAAGGGATTTCAATCATGAGATCCCTTTTTTTTGTTTCAGATTTAAAGGCTATTTTTGTTCCAACAAGCCACTTGATATGGACTATTACATTGTCATTCCATCCCATAATGAGGAAAAATTTATTGCTCAGACGCTACAATCTATAATAGAGCAGACTGTTTTACCTAAAAAACTGGTAGTGGTCAACGATAATTCTACCGATGGCACTGCAGATTTAGTTATGGCTTTCGCCGAAAAAAATCAGTGGATTACATTGGTCAACAAAACTTCTGATGCAATCCATCTTCCGGGAAGCAAAGTTATACAGGCTTTCCAGAAAGGACTTGAAACTTTGGATGATAATTACGACATTATCGTAAAAGCTGATGCAGACCTGATTTTTCCTCCTAACTATTTTGAAACCATAATTAGACATTTTAAATCTGATAAAGAAATAGGAATGGCTGGTGGATTTGCCTATATTAAAAAAAACGGGGAATGGATTCTGGAAAACCTAACCGATAAAGATCATATTCGCGGTGCATTTAAAGCCTACAGAAAAGACTGCTTTGAACAAATCGGAGGATTAAAACCCGCAATGGGTTGGGATACTGTTGATGAATTGCTCTGTAAATTTTACAATTGGAAAGTAGTTACCGATGAAAGTCTGAAAGTAAGGCATCTTAAACCCACGGGGGCAAATTATAACAAGGAAGCCCGATATAAGCAGGGAGAAGCTTTTTATAGTCTTGGTTATGGCTTCATTATTACATTTATTGCCTCCCTGAAATTGGCTATGCGAAAGGGGAAACCGCTTTTATTTCTGGATTATCTGAAAGGTTTCCAAAAAGCTAAATCGGCGGGAAAAGCACTTTTAGTTAGTCCCGAACAGGCACAATTTATAAGGCGCTACCGCTGGAAAAAGATAAAGGAAAAGCTATTTTAATTGGTAAAAAACTCCTAACTCATACGCTATAACTCACAACTTATAGCTATTTTTACCGCTCATTCGGGCGACCGGATGCAGAAATTGTAAACCCGACACTAAAATGATGCTCGTTCGTTACTTATCGCAAATCGGAAGGTATTTCCTTATGT
>CAMFLD010000430.1 GCA_945957245.1 uncultured Flavobacterium sp.
GTACAAGTGAGACTGCACCTGTAAAAGGCTTTAACATAAGCACTTCTACAGCAAATGTGTTTACTACTACAAACACGTTGACAATTGTTAAAGCATCTGGTGCTGCAACAGTCATCAATGCTGGGGTGGGTACAGCTGCGGGTCCTGCGGCTTCACCTGATGGTATGCTTTACCTAAGCGGTATGGATGGTGTAACTATTGATGGATTAACATTCACTGATGGGAACTCAGCATCTTCAACAGTAGCCATGGAATTTGGTATTGCTTTCTTTAAAAGGTCGGCAGGAGATGGTTGTAATGGAAATACTATTCAAAACTGTATTTTCAATATGCAACGTATTAATAACGCTTCAGGAACTACTCCAATGTTAGATGGTTCATGGGGTATTGAAGTTTTAAACTCTACGCCTACAGCTGCAACCACTTCTTTAACACCAACTAATGGTGGTACTTTGGCAACAAACGGAACAAATTCTAACAATAAGTTCTATAGTAACCAAATAAATGGTGGTAACGGAGGTATTGGATTTGGAGGTTTTGCTGCTTCTTCTGGGGTAGGTCCAACACCTACAGCTACTACTTTTCTAGGTGATCTTGGAAATGATGTAGGAGGAACAGGATCGGCTACAGCTACAACAGGAAACACAATTCTTAATTTTGGTGGTGGAGCTTCGAGTAATCCATCAGCGGGTATTCGTGCAAATAACCAATGGAGTTTTAATGCATCTAATAATATTATTAATAACAATAATGGAAGTGGTGTAAATCATGCTACAACGCTACGTGGAATATTTTTACAGGCTGGTACAAGTGCTAATGTAACCTGTACGTACAATAATATCACTATAAAAGGAGGTGGAACAACATCTACTATCACAGCGATTGATAATGGTATTGGAAGTACAGCATCTTCAAATACTATTAATATCAATAACAATACAATATCAGGTACATATACTACAGTAACTACAGGAGCAATGACTTGTATAAGCAATACTGCTTCTGCAGCTACAGTTAATGTAAACAACAATACTATTAGTTCAATTACTTTTACAGCTACAAGCGGTTTGTTTACAGCAATACTTAATTCTGGTACTGTAGGAACTGCATTAAACTATGGTTCTAATAATATCAATGGAATTGCATTAACTACAACAGGTACTGACTTATTGATACAAGTAGGTTCACCTGGTGGAACTGCAAATGTTACTAATAATACAATTCAGAATATAACTAATGCTGCCGTGTCTGGTACTTTGAGAATTATCCACGGAGTTACGCCGGTAGGGTTATATAGTGTTACAGGTAATACAATAGATGGGGTTAGTTATACAGCAGCTACATCAACAGGAAGTATTACTGGTATCTATAACCTTTCGTCAGCTACGCTGGAAAATTTCAATAGTAATATTATCCGTAATTTCTCTACACCAACTACTGGAACATTAAATGGTATTCAAAATAATACGGTTACTGGTACGTTTCAGTGTAAAAACAATCAGATTTATAATTTTTCTACCACTTCAGGTGGAGCAGGAGGATTTACAGCTAATGGAATTACCTGGTCAAATTCTAATGTTGACATCAGCGGTAATATAATATATGCTATCAACAGTGGTGGTTCTACTGGTGGAACTTCAGGAACTATCATAGGTATTACCAATTCAGGATCGGCTAATATATATAATAATGCCATTTATAATTTATCATCAAATAGTACTGGCGTTTCAGTTACAGGTATAAGCGTTGCCGGTGGAACAACAAACAACATTTATAACAACCTTATTGGTGATTTGAGGGCTAGCAATACAACTGGTAATATAGCATTAGTAGGTATTGCTGTTTCATCAGGAACCACTAATAATATTTACCATAATACAGTTGATCTTTTTGGTACTACAAGCAGTGCTTCAACATTTGGTTCTAGTGCTATTTATTTCAGCAGTTCTACTCCTGTTAATAATGTATCAAACAATGTCTTTGTAAACACTTCATCCGCAGGTCCAACTGGTGGATTTACTTCTGCTATTCGTTATACAACTGCACCAACTTCTACAAATTTCCCTGCAGGTAATAATAATAACTTCTATTATGCAGGTACACCGTCTGCAAATAGTGTTATCTATGGTGAGGGAGGTGCCGCAACAGCAACTAACGGACAACAAACATTAGCTGCTTATAAAACATACATAAACACTACCTTACCGGTAGCAGGAAGAGAAAGTAATTCAGTATCTGAAGCTCCAAACTTTGTTTCAACTACAGGTTCTAACCCAGTTACTAACTTCCTTAAATATGATACTTCAATTGGAACTCAGATTGAATCTGGTGGATTAACCGGAACTGGAATTACTACTGACTTTGCCGGTACAACACGTTGTCCTGGGGGAGGGTGTCCTGGTGCTGCTTCAGCTCCGGATAGAGGAGCTTGGGAGTTAAACGGACTTTCACCAGCACCTACTGTAGTAATTAATTCGATTTCGCCAACAGGTAATCAATGTTCAGCTACTGCAAGAACAATTAATGTAATAGCTACATCTCCGGGTGCAACTACTGTTACAGGAGTTGTGATTAACTACAGTTTGAATGGTACAGCTCAAACACCGATAGCCATGACTAATACATCAGGAAGTACATGGACCGGAGTTATTCCGGCTGCCAGCCCAGTTAATGCTACTGTCGCCTGGTCAGTTACTGCTACAAATTCGGCTTCTTTAACCACTTCTGCAAATGGAACTGGATATCAAGATTCTCCTTTAACAGGATATACTACAACTGTAACAGCTACACCATCTGCAATTTGTTTAGGATCTCCAACGGTTTTGAATGCGACCATTACAAAACCACCCTTCTCAGTTACATTAGGTGCAGGAGGAACAACAGCTTCCAGTTAC